>CALAMM010000093.1 GCA_937925775.1 uncultured Fimbriimonadales bacterium | reverse complement strand
GGCTCCTGTTCGCGATACGGCGTCATTTGGACCTGCGCCCACGCACAGATAAGGGTCGCTCCAATCCCTGCCGAAAGCAATATCTTTCTCATTCAAAACACTGCCTCCCGCCTGCCAATTGTACCTCTGTTGCTCCCTTTGAGTTTGCGAGGGCATAGGCGCATCCTCGTGCGACATCCTTTTGGAGCGGCGTCCCCGCCGATGCGCTCCCGTGGCGAAGGCTTGAACACTCCCTTCGCGCGCCCCGCGCCCCTGCGCGTGGGCGTGGGGCGCCGGCGAGAGTGCCGACGCTACGGGGTAGGTTCGTCGGCTGGTACGCCAACCCTATCAAGGGGAGCGCACCCTAACACGACAACGCAGGGCAGGGACCGCTACGCAGAGCTATCTCGCGCAGGGAAGAAAGTCTGTCTTCAGCTCGGCTTAGCCTCGCGTTCCCTCTGCGCCAGCACGCGCCGTAGAATTTTCCCCGATGGCGATTTCGGGATCTGCTCGACGAACTCGACGCGTCGGATCTTTTTGAAGGGTGCGACGCGGCTTGCCACATAGTCCATTAGCTCTTGCTCGGTCGCCTGCCCTTTGAGGACGATGTAGGCTTTGGGCACTTCGCCTGCCTCCTCGTCGGGGCTGGGCACAACGGCGGCGTCGGCGACAGCAGGATGCGTGAGCAAAACCGCCTCCAGCTCCGCAGGCGCAATCTGCAAGCCTTTGTATTTAATCATCTCCTTCACGCGGTCGACGATATAGAAGTAGCCGTCCTCGTCCACATAGCCCACATCGCCCGTGCGCAGCCAGCCGTCGGGCGTGAGGGTTTGCGCGGTTGCCTCAGGGTTGTTCAGGTAGCCTTTCATCACCTGCGGTCCGCGTATCCAGATTTCGCCTTCCTCACGCACGCCGAGTGGGTTGCCTGTTTCCAGGCTCACGACGGCGCACTCGGTGCTGGCAATCGGCACGCCCACCGAGCCGAGCTTGATACGCGCGGGGTCTTCAGGGTTCACATGCGTCACAGGGCTGGTCTCGGTTAGCCCGTAGCCCTGTAGCACGATGCAACCGAGCCGCTCGGAACACGCTTGCGCCAGCTCCGCGCTCAGCGGCGCCGCGCCCGACATGATAATCTTCAAGTGCGACAGGTCGTAGTTATCCACAATCGGGTGCTTCGCCAGCGCGAGGATAATCGGCGGCACGAGGTTCGCCCGCGTGATTTTATAGTCCTGCATGATTTTCAGGAACTGTTCCAAATCGAAGCGGGGCATTGTGACGATGGTCATCCCGCGATAGAGGCAGAGGTTCAGGATGACCAGCATCCCGTAGATGTGATAGAACGGCAGCACTCCAATCACGCGCTCGTCCGATTGCAGGTTCACCCCTGATGCCAGCACCTGCACCATATTCGCCACGAGGTTGCGATGGGTGAGCATCACGCCCTTCGGTAAGCCTGTCGTGCCGCTGGAGTAGGGGAGCGCGATGAGGTCTTCCGCGGGGTGGATTGCCACCGCAGGCGGCTCGGCGTCGGCGAGCAGTGCCTCAAATGGCGTTGCGCCTTCGCCCTCGCCAATCACGAACACCTCCTGTACTCCTGCCTGCTGCGCCGCAGGGATCGCCTTCTCCAGCAGTGGCCCGACTGTAATCAGGAACTTTGCGCCCGAGTCGCGCAGCTGATAGGCGAGCTCGTCGGCGGTATAGAGCGGGTTGGCAGTCGTCACGACACCCCCTGCCAGCGCGACCCCGTGATACGCCAGCGGGTACTCAGGTAGGTTCGGGCTATAAATCCCCACGACCTCGCCCTTGCGCAGCCCACGCTTTGCCAAGTTGCCCGCCACGCGCCGCACCCCGTCGTAGAGCTGCGCGTAGGTCAGCGTGCGCCCGCTCACACCATCGATCATCGCCGGCTTCTCGCCATACCGCAACGCATGTTGATACACCATCTGTGGAACCCCGACATCGGGGATGACCACATCCGCATAGGGGCTTCTGAAGACCATTCCTCCATACCTCCAACTCATATATATGCCCAAACGATACGGGTTCCTGCTCAATGTGGTAAAATCGTTTTGTATGATTCTGGTTATCGGAGGTGCGGGCTATATCGGCTCGCACATGGTCAAGTACCTGCTTCACAAAGGCGAGCAGGTGATTGTTCTCGATAACTTCTCCACAGGGCACAGGCAGGCAGTGCTGGGTGGTGTTTTGGTGCAGGGCGACCTGCGTGACGCCGAAACGCTGGATACGGTGTTCCGAAAGTATGAGATTGAGTGCGTGATGCACTTTGCGGCGTTCATTTTCGCGGGCGAATCGATGCGCGAGCCTGCAAAATATTATGACAACAATGTGCTGGGCTGTCTGCGCCTAATGGAGGCGATGCGCTTGAACGGGGTGCAGCAAATTATCTTCTCCTCGACGGCGGCGGTGTACGGCGAGCCTGTAGAAATTCCCATCCCCGAAACGCACCCACTGAACCCGACCAACACCTACGGCGAGACCAAGCGCGTAATGGAAGGCATGTTGCGCTGGTACGGGCAGGCGTACGGCACTCGCTTTGTCGCGCTACGCTATTTCAACGCCGCAGGTGCCGACCCCGACGGCGAGCTGGGCGAGGACCATCGCCCCGAAGAGCATCTCATCCCGCTCACCCTGTTTGCGGCACTGGGCAGGCGCGAGTCGATTGCGGTGTTCGGCACCGATTACGACACCCCCGACGGCTCCTGCATCCGCGACTATGTGCATGTATGGGATTTATGCGAAGCGCACTACCTGGCGTTGCAACGACTGCGTGCAGGTGCGCCGAGTGCGGTGTATAACTTAGGCAACGGGCAGGGTTATTCCGTGTTGGAGGTAATCCGCACGGCGGAGCGTGTGGTGGGCAAGCCGATCCCGACAGTTTACGCGCCGCGTCGTCCTGGCGACCCCGCGCGCCTTGTGGCATCGTCCGAAAAAGCGCAGCGCGAGCTGGGTTGGCAGCCGCGCTACCCCCAGCTGGAGACGATGATAGAGCATGCCTATAGGTGGTTCACCACGCATCCCAACGGCTACGGCTAACCCCAGCGTGTCGGCCTCTCCGCCTAATAGGCACGCATCGCGGCGTCCCTTAGAAACCCCGCCGCGATGCCGATAATGCTATTTCACGGTGCTTTGGCTGAGTCTGGTGTTTACCACAATAGGCATCGTTGCGTTAGGGTGGGCACTCGCACGGCGATGCACAGCGACGGGGATGTCGTCGTTATGGTCTTGGGGGCGCGTGGTGCGTCGGCTCAAGAGATTGCTGTGGCTCTCTGTCGTCCTGAAAGCGGGCGTGGGCGCACTGGCGTACGGGCTGGGCGCGGAGGTCGCGTCTCCCGTCGTCGCACTCGCGTTGCTGGGTGGCACAGGGTTGGTTTTGTTAGAGTTCGGGCTGATTTTCTGCTGGCTATATCCCTTGGAGCGGGCATATCGGGGGCTTACAGCCTCGCTTGGGGACTACCTGCAAGCGCGACTGAGGTTAGTCTGGGACTCTCTTGCGCCGCTTCTGTCGGTGGGGATGGGCGCGTTGACGCTGAGCTACACGCTAAGCGGCGAGTATCGCTTGCAAGGCGCGTGGGGCACCCTGATGGCGAGCGCGATGGGGCTAAGTGCGCTGCTCATCGGATTGGGGGTGATGCGTCGTCCGATACCGCTGGCAGTTCGCTCAGTCTCTGTGGAGGCGCACCTGCTTATGGAGGCGCAACGGCTCGGACGCGAGCTGGGCGTGCGCGTGCGTGAAATTCTTGTGTTGGACGGGACGCGCCTACGCCAGGCGAACGCCTTCGCCCTCAGCGGCGGAAGAATCGCGGTCACCGACATTCTGCTGGCAAGCCTCACGGAGCGCGAGGTGTACGCTGTGCTGGCGCACGAGGTCGCCCACCTTGCGCAGCGCCGACGACTGGTCAGGCTTTGGCTCCTCCTGCTGGGCGTTGGAGCCAGTACGGCAATCGCCGCCGCGCCCCTGTGGGAACATCTGCCACGCTGGGGATTGCTCGCCTGGCTGGGGTCCTTGGCGCTGGGAACCACTGTACCGATACTTCGCCTGCGCCAGCGCCACGAGCGTGAGGCGGACGCCTTCGCGGTGAGCCAGTACGGAAAAGAGCCATTAGCGAATGCGCTGCGCAAAATCGCTCGCTTGCACCAGCGCGACCCGAATGAACCGAGCGACACCACGCACCCCAGCTTGCAAACCCGACTCAAGGCGATTGAGCAAATAGACGGCGGTCGGGTATAATTCAGATATCCTGCCGTGTGCGCGACGCCCGAGGTGGGTCGAACCGTCGCCTGTAGTGGCAGGGAGTGACGGCTTGGCTAAGTGGCAGCGTCGCGCGGGCGACGAATCGCGAGGCGAGCCGAACCTCCCAAAAAGGAACCTGGGGTTCGTGACCCCAACGGCGAGCGGCACGGCGGGGCTAATAACGCCCTCCGAAACGCCTCTACAAAGCGTGCCATGCCCGTTCCAACGCCTGACGCTGCGACGCGGATAGGTCTGTCAAGGGGGGACGCACATGGGTTTCAGGGAACCCTGCGAGGCTCAGCGCGTGTTTGAAGTTTGCAGGTGCAGGGAAGTTGTCGAAGGCATCGGCAGCTGCGTCGATGAGCGTTTGTAAGCCCTCGCACGCCTCGCCTCGCTGAAATGCTTCCCACAAGCGCACCATCCGAGCCAGAAACACATTCGCCAGCCCGCTAATCGCACCTGCCCCGCCACCCTGCAAACACTGGGTGAACAACTTCTCTTCGCCCACCCATACGCGCAGGCGCGGCGCATAGTTCAAGAACTGCCTCAAAGAGCGCACGCTCCCAGAACTGTCTTTGACCCCATGCAGGTTCGGATGCTCCAGCAGCGCGTCGAGGAGCCGCGGCGTAAGCTTGTGGCGGGTGCGCTGCGGGATGTTGTAAAGGATGACGGGCAGGCGGCTGGCGTCCAGCACGGCGCGATAAAACGCAATCAGCCCCTCCAGCGTGGCAGAATAATAAAACGGCGGGGCGACCATCAGCGCATGGCAACCTGTCCTGTGCGCCTGCCGTGCCAAATAGAGTGCTTCATCCACACTGCACACCAGCACCCCTGCGATGATTTGCAGGTTGCCTCGCGCGTGAACCGCCAGTTCGTAAAGTTGCGCTTTTTCGGGCGCGCTGAGCGAGGGACCTTCGCCCGTCGAGCCAGCAACCACCACCCCCTGCGCGCCCTGCGCCTCAAAGTGTGCCAGCAAACGCGCAAAATAAGGGGCGTCAGGAGCGCCCTCCGCCGTGAACGGCGTAATCGAGGCGACATGCACCCCCATCCGAATCGGCTCCATAGGCGGTCAGAAGGGAAAGCGGGGGCGCGCCCGCAAAAACTGAAACAGCCCATTCCAGAAACTGAGCCGATCCATAGTTTCGCGATGCTCCGCTTCGATCTCCGCAAGCGCTATCTGCGCTTTCGCATCGGGAGGCACTTCGGCAGCGCGCGCATCCTGCAGCACGCGGTGCATTACCTCCAGCTCGCCATTGTCCACCCACACGCCACCGCACCGCTCGCAGGTGTCGAGCCGAATGTTGGAGGTGTAGAGGTAGTTATACGAGCGCAGCGGCTCCCGACAGTTCGGACATAGTCGCTCCCACGGCGGGTCGTAAGAAGTCACCTGGGGCTGGTACAGCGAGTCAATGCGCGGCAAGATTGCGTCGTCTAACTGGTTAAGGCGCGTCAGCTCACCCTCGTCGAACCAGATCCCAGCGCACGCGGGACAAACATCGATCGTCACCCCTAAATGCACTTGTGGCTTGAGTTCAATCTGACAAACAGGGCACAGTCGCTCGCTCATGGTTCATCCCCTGCAGGCGCGCCGCGAAGATGCAGCTGGAACGCCCCTTCTAACTCGCCCGCCTGCATTTTAAGTGTACCCTGAATCTGGCGCACCCAGCCGCGCTCAGCGTCCACATAGACGGTGATGTTGCCCGACATTTGGGGCAACGAGTCGGGCATCGGCTCCACCTGCGCGTCGATTCGATAGCATCGCACGCCGTCGAGCGTTTCGATGCCCTCGAAACGGCAGAGGTACTTTACCTGCAGGCTGCCGACGCCGTCGATGCGCCCCCACTGTGCGCCCACGCGCACGGGACGGTCAGGATAGGCGTAGGTGAACGCGCCGAGCAGGAAAGCGTCTTTGTCCAGTGGTATTTCGCGCCCGTCGGGGAACAGCTTCCAGCGCGTCTTGGGCTTCAACACGCCAAAGGGACCGATACTCGCTTGCAGACGCTTCAGCTCCTCTGGAGTCGCTCGGATCGTCCGTTCCACCAGTGCGCTCCCGTCGCTCGCGACGGACTGCACCGTGTCCACATACTCCAGTTTCAGCGTATCCGTCTGTCCCTGCAGCTCGCCCTGCAGCTGGAGGGTGTAGCGCCAGTGTTCACCTTGGGTGAGGGTCCGCTGGATCGTGTATTCAGGCTCGCCGCAAGCGGTGAGAATCGTTGCGACGAGCCAGCCTAACCACGCGCGTTGTGCCCCTGCGCGCATCAGAACTGATAGCCGACCGTGAGCGAGAACCCGTTAGCGCGGTCTCTGTTCGCTCCAAAGCGATCAGTTATATCATAGTTTAGTTCTATGCTATAATAATCGTTGAACCAGAGCGTCAGCCCTACGCGCCCACCGAAAATGTTCTTGCTGGGCCCGGTGGTATCCACAACATACAGCCCTGCGCCTATCCGCAGCTGTACGCGGGCCTCGGTGCCGCTAATCGGCTGCTCGTAGACTTGGGTCGCCAGCAGAGAGGTGATTGTGCCACGCGAGCCGCCCGTCTGGTGGGTGAACAGGTCCGCGCTGAGTTCGGTGGCGTCGCTGCCCAGCAGGGAGACGCCCGAAGTGGTGAAGGTCAGTCCGACCGCGAACCAGGTTTTATTGAACGCCTGCAGGTCGGTGTCGGAGGGGAAGTAGGCTCCGAAACGCAGTCGTGCGGCGGCGTTTTCCAGCTGTGCCGACGCCGTCGCCAGAACCACTGCCATCAGCGCGCCCAGCGCGCTTCCGCGTATCCATCGTCTCTTCATCATTCGGTTAACCTCCGTGTCGTATGGGAATCCAATATGCTTTGATTCGAAGGGGAGGGCGAAGTTCCTGCCATTTTGCATCGGGGATTGCGTCTGCGCTGTACCGCTCTGCATGCTTGCGTTGCGCAGCGTCGTACAAGCACTACCCACAGCACGGTCGCGGCGACATGTGGCGTGCCCCGCGCCTACATACGCGCCGAGCACCTGCTCCAGAGCCAGCGACGGAGCGCTCCCCTTCCTCTGGAAGCGATTTTCGCGCAGTGAAGCCGTCCAAAAGAGGTACAATACCGCGTGGGGAGACCTATGTCGGTCAACGGGCAAACGGAGGTGCGCGCGCAGGCGGAGCGATTGACGCGCGAGGCGATAGGGTTATACGAGCAGGGGCGTCTGGAGGAGGCGCTGCTGGCGTGCGAGGGCGCACTCGCGTTGGACGAGCAGTATCTACCTGCGCTTTCGCTGAAGGGGCTTATCCACGAGCGGCGTGGGCAACTCAGGGAGGCGATTGAGGCGTACGAGCGCGTGCAGACCGTGAACCCCCTAAGCGTTGCGGAGCGGGCACGGCTGGAAGCGTTGCGCCGTCAGAGCCGCGCCATAGTGCGCCCCGCACCCAGTCGCCCCCTGTGGACAGAGATATTGCCAGCCGTGCTGGCGTTTTTGGGTGCAGGCGCGATTTTGCTCTTAGGGCTGATTCTGGTTCTGCGCTGGGCTGCGCCAGGCTCGGAACCTGCTCGGATTGCGTCGTCTAACGAGCCGATGGAGTCGCGTCCCGCGCCGCCGCAGCCGACAATTGCGCCACCTCCTGCTGAGCCACCTACCCAGAACACACCCCCCCAGCCGATAGTTCCCCCTGTGATGGTGGATCCGTCGCGCGTGGCGCTCGCGCCTGCCGAAACGCCACCCCCGCCACGGGGCGAAATCCCGACCTTGCCCGCGCCCCGAAGCGACGATTCCGCCAAGCCCAAGCCCGCGAACCCACCCGCATCGTCCAAACCCAGCGACGACAGCGAAGTGATGCCCGATGTGAAGGTGGAAGAGACCCAGCGCGGCGTGTACGAGATCCGCGTGCAGCGCGTGGGTGAGGGACAAACGGCTCGCCGAACCGCGTACCGCACGGAGAACGACCCGCTGACGCAGGCGCAGAACCACCAACGAGCAGGCAACTACCGTGAAGCGATTCAGGCGTATCTGCAAGCGCTGCCGAACGCTGCGAACCCCGCCGAAATCCATCAGCAAATCGCGACCTGCTACCTGCGCTTGGGGGATAAATCGAACGCCCGCGCCCATTTCCAGCAGGCAATCGCTGAATATGAACGCCAAATTCAGGCGGGACGCAACATAGAGACGGCGCGTCAGGGCATCGCCGCCTGTCAGAACGGGTTGTTGCTATGCAACGAGTAGCAGCTTCGCGCCTGCGTGTCCAGCGGTTCGCTCGCTTGCTCCCATCGGGAGGGGGCGGCGCCGTGGCGCTCTGCCTCGCACTCGCTTTCCACTTTGCCAGTGCCCAACCCATGTTGCTCATTTTCCCCGACCCCGTTCCCTCGGTGCAGCACAACGACCAACTGTACGACCCGAACATCGACTTGAAGCCCCATCTTATGCCGTTTTTGGAGGAGCTGCGCAAGGTGCAGGTGGAGTGGTACAGTCCAACCCACGCGAAGGC
>CALAMM010000092.1 GCA_937925775.1 uncultured Fimbriimonadales bacterium | reverse complement strand
GCCCTGAAGCGTGGACTTCCGATTTCCTACAACGAAATGACGCCGTTTCAACGCGCCCTGCTCGAGGTAGCCCTTGCTGCCGACGACTTCACTTGCCGCCTGCACGCGCTGCCCAAAATTCGCTATGCTCAACTTGTGTATGAGGAAGAGGAATTAACCCCTTCCTTTGCGGACGAGAGACCGAGCCTACGCCTCACCTATCGGTTGGAGTTTTGCGACGAGGAAGATTGCCACCACATTGTAGAGTTCGTTTCCAGAATACCTAAAAAGTAGCTACTGTGCCAGCGTTGGGTCATAGAGTAGCCGTCCGCAGCTCTCGCAGGTGATGAGCGCGTCCTCGTTCTGGAGGCGTTTGAGGATGTAGGGGGTGAGCAGGGTGTGGCACACGGAGCAGGCTTTCTGCTCGACGACGGCGACGGCCGTGCCGCCCAGTCGCTGGCGCAGCTGCTCATAGCGAGCAAGCACATTCGGATCAATCTGCTCTGTCAGTTTGGCGCGCTCCTTGAGATGGAACTCGATTTCCGCTTCCAGCGCGGCTTTGCGCTGATGGAACTCTTCCATCTGGGCTTGGTACACGCGCTCGGCGTATTCCAAATCGCGCTCGGCTTCGTCGATATCGTTTTTCATGGTCTCCATGCGCTCCCAGATGCGCAGCATCTCGACCTCCATCTCCTCGCGCGACTGTTTCGCCTGCTCAATCTCGCGTTGGAGCAGTTGCAGCTCGCGCGGGTTTGTGATGCGTCCGGAGTAGAGGTCGGCTTCCGCTCGGCGCAGTCGCTCATCAAACGCTTGCAGGCGCAACTCTTGGTCGATAGCCTCGGCGTGGATTTCCTGATAGCGCGCTTTGACATCCTCAAGGCGTTGGCGCGAGCGCTCGATTTTCGCGCGGAGCCGTTCGCCTCGGTCCAGTTCCGCCACTTCCTGACGCAAGCGGTCGATGTAAAGATCGAGCGACTGCAGTTCGCGCAATAATCCCATCTGGGAATGCATAGGCTACTCCAGTAGATAAGAACGCGCTTTCTTCGTGATGGGCTTGCCGATGTCTTCCTCTTTGAGGTGCCACACAGGCGAACCGCGATGGAGCTCGAAGCATGGGTACGCGCTCAGGATGGAAGCGGTCTGCTCGCGGCGCGTGCGACGCACAACATTCAGTTCGTTATGTAGCGTGAGGAAGTCTGCGCCGCGCGGGTGGTCGCGCATGAGCTCGATAAGCAGATGATAGGTGGACATCGTATCCGCCTGCGCCTGCAGATTCAGCAGTCGCTCATAGCGCGACGCCGAAATCGCCAGTAGCGGATCCACCTCCCCTGTGTAGCGGAAACGGTAGACATCGGGTTGTTCGGTGCGCTCCAGCATGAAGATTGCGCCTGAGAGCGGATCCAGCGCGGCGAACTTGTCGAACAGCCCGTAAATTAGGCGCGTCTCGTGATTGAGCCACACCTCGTATGCCTGGTCATGTTCGTCGATGAAGGTCAGCTGCTGCAGGGGAGGCTCGTCGGGCAGGAACCCCAGCGGTATCTGACAAAGCGGGATTGTGCCCAAGTCCTTGTGAGGCGGGCGCAGCACGATACGCACCGCGTCGGGAATGTGGTCGGGGTAAGCAGGTGTCTCCTCATCCAGCACATCCTGCGCCCGTACATCTTTGAGTTCGTCCCGCAACGATTTCGGAAAGCCCTCCGGGTCGATAAGCACATCATAGCGTTCGCCTTCCTCGTTGCGAATATCGGGCAGCTCTGGGAACTCGAACACCGACGGCACGGTGCGCACATATTCGGGCACATCGGATTCGCGTCCGAAGCGGTCGTAGCCGAACCAGAGCAGACGCCCATCGCTCCAGAGCGCGTTCACCAGCGTATCAAGGTCTTCGCGGAAGGTACGGCTCTTGGGCGTGACTTCGAACATCTCCTCAAGCAGTTTGGATGCTCGTGCGATGCCCTGCGTCTGCAGCAGGTTGGCAACGATATGTTCCACTTCGTCGGGGCGCAGTTCGAGGGGCTGAGTCTCTTCGGCGGGCATCGCCTGCAGCCACTGTTGGATTTGCGCTTTCGCGCGGTCGAGCCATTCCTGCGCCGTCGCGGCAGGATACCAATAGCCGTCGTTGCCCCACACATACTCGTTTGAGTTCAGCACGGCTTCGTAAAGCGCTACGCCGTCGTAGGGGAACACCCAGCGCGGGTCAGGGTCCAGCGTGAAGTACCAGCCCAGAAACCCCACAACGCGGTTAGCCACTGGCTCACCCAACTGGTTGAGGAACGCCACCGCCGTCTCAGGGCGGGTCCAGTCCATCCCCTGACCCAGCGCGACATAGCGCTCCACTTCGTCCCACTTCAGGTCGTTGTAGAACAGGGCGTCATGCACGGCGCGCTTGCGCTCTTCGGCACGCTCCCACTCGTAGGGGATCGGTTCAATCCAGTCGGGGATGAACAGCCACTCGCGCAGGCCGATGCGATGGTCAGAAGTGACAAACAGCGTCTCTGACTGCCGCGCCATCTGCGGCAGGATGGTCTCGTAATATTCATAGGAGCGTCGGTAGTGGGCGCCCAGCTCGTAGGCGATGGCTGTATGGGGAAGCGGTGCGCCCACCGCCCGCACAATCCGTTCAATCATCGCCAGAGTCGGCGACAGGCGAGAAGCCTTGCGGTACAGGGGCTGCCAGCGGCGCTCTTCCTGGAAAAACTTCTCTGGCATGTTCAGCAAGAGGGCACGCAACTCCGCCGAACTCAACCCTAAATGCGCAACACGCTCACGAATTTCGTTCGTGCGCAGCGGCATCGGCTCGCCCTGCATAAACGCCTGCAGCACTTCACGCGCTAAATAGTCCAACTCCAACCGCGTCGAGGTTTCCGTCGGTACCATAGACTTATCCCACGCAAGAGTATACCCAATCGTGCAAATTGGCAGGGATAGCCCGCAATGAGGGTGTTCGAAAAATCTTGTCGACAAGAAGGGTGGGCATTCTGTCGAGCGACCTCGGCTTCCGCGCCAATTTCGGGTATAATCCTCTCGGATGCCTATCATCGAGACTGTTGAGCAACTGGCGGAGTTTCTGGAGCAGAACGACGAGTGGCGACGCAAACTGTTCGCGATCCTCGTCCCTCGTTCGTTGCAGCGCATGCCCGACGAACTGGACGAGTTCCGCGAGGAGACTCGCGCCGAGTTCAAGGCGGTCCGCCAAGAGATGCGCGAGGGGTTCGAGCGCGTCGACCGCGAGATGCGCGAGGGGTTCGAGCGCGTCGATCGCGAACTCGCACGCTTGAACGCACAGACCCAGAAAAACACCAACGACATCGCCGAGCTGAAAGGCATAACACTGGAGGACAAGTACCGCAACCAGGCACGCTCGTATTTCAGTCGGCTTCTGAAAAACGCGCGAGTTGTTCATTTCCCCGAAATCGAAGAGCAACTTGCGCCTGACCCACCGCTCACAGAGCAAGAGCGCGACGACTTGATCGAGACAGATCTGTTTGTGACAGGTATTGACAAAGAGACAGGTGACGAGATGGTGGTTGCGGTGGAGGTCTCCTGGACTGTCGATAGGACGGATATCGAACGCGCTGTGCGGCGCGCGCAGATTATTGCAGCGCACGGAGTGCCTGCTGCCGCAGTCGCTGCGGGACGCGAGCTGGCTGACGAGGCGCGCACACTCGCACAACAGCTCGGCTGCGGAATCATGCTGGGCGGACAACTGGAACTGAAACCTGCTCGTATAAGACCTGCTTGATGCCTGCAGCCACTAACCGTAAGAGGGATTGTTATGCTAATGCGAACTCTCCCGACAGGATTGTTAATGCTGCTGCTTTGCGCGGGGGGCTTTGCCCAAGCGCGATTGGAAAAGCCGCAGCTGGTCAGCACGGAATGGCTTGCCCATCGGCTGGACGACCCTAACCTGCGCATTATCGACGCGCGGGGCGCTCTGGCGGGCTATCTCCAAGAACATCTCCCAAACGCGATCTTTCTCAGCACGGAGACCCTGCGAATCAGTCGCGGGGGCATTCCGGGGCAACTCCTGCCGCCCGAACGCCTTGCTGAGATTTTCGGGGCGATGGGCATCGGCGCAGAGAACGAGGTGGTTGTCTACTCCAGCGCCGAGGACGCCTTCTCCGCTGCGACCTACACCGCGCTCGCGCTGATTTCGATAGGACACACGCGCGTGGGCGTGCTCAACGGCGGTATCGAGAAGTGGAAAGCGGAAAACCGCCCCCTCACGAACAAAATCCCCGTCTTGGAGCCACAAACGCTAAGCGCGCACCCCCACTTAGACCTCTTTCGTTCGTTAGACTGGCTACAGCGACACCTCGATTCGCCTGAGGCGGTGCAGCTGCTGGATGCGCGTTCGCCCCAACAGTATCAGGCGGGGCATATCCCAACCGCGCAGAACCTCTTCCTGCGCGAGATGTTGCGCACAGAGGGCGGCGTGAGTGTCTGGCGTAGCCCTGAAGAGATTCGGGAAAAACTCAAGCAGCTGGGCATAGACGCCGAGCGTCCGCTCGTGACCTACTGCAACTCTGGGCGTGAGGCGAGCCAGCTCTGGTTTACCCTGCGCTACCTGCTGGGCATCGATGTCCAGACTTACGACGGCTCGTGGGTCGAATGGAGCGCGAAGGGACTGCCTGTAGAGAAGTAGCAACGCTTCAACCTCGCTCTCGTGCTGGGTATCGCGCAGCGGGTACAATTTCGCTGATGCGAGAAGCGGTTCGTTTGCGCTCGTGGGCGCTGCTGTGGGGCCTGCTATGGGCGTTTGCGCCTGCGCTGCAACAACCAATCTCCGAGAAGATCGAAAAGCGCATCAGCCCGCATATCGTGCTGTTTCAGGAGATTTCGACCAATCCGCCCCTTGCGATTCAAGGCGTGCGGATTACGCCGGCACGGGCGGTCAGTTTCCGCTCCGCGCTGGGCAACGATATGGTGGCGACGGAGGGTGCGCTGCGCGGACGCGAGCTGACCAGTCGGATGGCACAACGCCATCGCGCTCTCGCTGCCATTAACGCCGACTTTTTCGATGGAGGCGACCCGTTGGGGCTGTGCATCGTGAACGGCGAGCTGGTCAGTGAGCCGTATCCGGGCAGACCAGGCGTTGGCTGGACGATTACAGGACAGGTGGTGATGGGCGACCCGACGCTGGACGCCGACCTCACCCGCCCCGACGGTGCAAAGCAACCCATCACGGGGATTAATCGCGTGGCGAAGGCGGAGGGCGACCTCGTGCTGTTCACGCCGTTCTACGGGACGACGGCGCAGTCGGCAGGCAGGGGTGTGGTGGTGGTGCTGGAAGCGTTGCCGCGCCCTGTGCGCGTGGGCACGCAGGCGCAGGCGGTAGTGCGCGAGGTGCGCGAAGGCAACGCGGCGCCGATTCCCGCCACAGGCGGCGCCCTCATCGGCACAGGCGCAGCAGCGGAGTTTCTTCGTACCCTCCAGGCAGGCGAGCGCGTCGTGATAAGGGTCGACCTGCGCGGCGACGGCGCAGCACAATGGCGCACAGTGCAGGAAGCCGTCGCAGGCGGTCCCTGGCTCATCCGCGACGGCAAAATCCTCACTCCCAGCGAACAGGGCGGCGGATTTAATCCGCAAACCTTTGTAGAGCGGCGGCACCCACGCACGGCGGTCGGGCGGACCGCGAAGGGGGAAGTCATCTGGCTCACCGTCGACGGGCGTCAACCCCACAGTCAAGGCGCTACCCTAACGGAGCTGGCGCAGATTCTTGCACGCTACGGCGCGGTCGAAGCAATCAACTTGGATGGCGGCGGCTCCACCACGCTGGTCGTGCGCCACCTGGTTGTTAACAGCCCCTCCGACGGCGCGGAGCGTCCTGTGTCGAATGCGTGGCTGGTGTACGACGACGCCCTGCGCCCCACGCTCCCCCGATACACGGACTATCGAATCGAGCCGCCGCAGGCAACACTGAAGGTCGGCGAGCAAGTCCGCTTCCGCCTGATGCGCGGCGAGCAGCCCGTCTCCACTTGGGAAGCCGTTTGGGGCGCGGTAGGCATCGGCTTTATCGACCAGTGGGGCAGATTTCGCGCCCTGCGCCCCGGACAAGGGGTGATCAGCGTTTACACCGACGGGCAGTGGCTCCACGCGCCTGTGGAAGTTGTAAGTGACGCGCCAGCGCAAAATGGGAACCGTAGTGGGAACTAAACGCTGGAGGCGCCGGTGGGAATCGAACCCACGAATAAGGGTTTTGCAGACCCTCCCCTTAGCCACTTGGGTACGGCGCCTCACCTACCCTATTATACCCCAACTCGATCTCTTCCGTTTCAAGAGGGGGCGAGAAAGTAAAAAGGAGGGTGGCAGTGAAAGGAGAGCAAAGCCTGCCACCCCCAAGGAAGGAAGGTGAACTCGTTCCCAGTTAATATTATGGCACATCGGTCTCGAAATCTTGAGTCCCGGATTTCGGGTCGAGTCCATCGCTTCTTTCCATCAGGGAATACGCACGATGTTTCGAAAAAGTTTCAAGGCGGCGTTGGAATCGGTGTGGATGACCCCGCGGCGCACGCTGCTGAGCGGCCTGGGGATGGCAGTGGGCGTTGCAGCGATTGTAACGCTTGTTTCGCTGGGCAAGGGGGTGCAGCGCGATGTCGTAGCGCAGGTGGAGTCGCTGGGGGTGAACTTGGTGATTGTGCTGCCTGGCAGGCTCAGCCCCGAAAACCCGTTCAATCCGATGAGCTTTATTGGGCTTAGCACGCTGCGCGAGAGCGATATCGAAGCCGTAGCGCAGGTCCCTGGCGTGCGGCGCGTCGCGCCGATTATGTTCGTGGCTGGCGGTGCGCAGCGCGACGAACGCTGGGCGGACGCCGCGCTGATTATAGGCACGACGCCTGAATGGTTCGAGATGCGCCCCCATCAGCTCAAGTACGGACGGCTGTTCACCCACAGCGAGTCGGAGCAGTTCGTCTGCGTTCTCGGACCCAAGCCGGCGGAGCAGCTGTTTGGCGCATCGAATCCTGTCGGCAAGTCAGTTCTGCTCAACGGGAAGCCTTTCACTGTGATTGGCGTTACGGCGGAAGACACGAGCCGCTCCCTGCTGGGCAGCGGCGGGTTCGAGTTCGCCATCTATGCCCCGATTCGCGCGCTGCAACGGGCAATGGGCAGTCGGCAGATCCATCGCGTAATCGCCCAGACCGCCCCCGATGTGGAACCTGCCCGCCTGCAGGCGCAAATCAAGGCGGCGGTGCTACGCAGCCACGGCGGCAGCGAGGACTTCTCCGTGCTCACTCAAGAGGAGCTGTTGAGCCGCCTGTTCACCCTCCTGCAGATTGTCTCCGTCGCGCTAACAGGGATTACTTCGATTGCGCTGGTGGTGGGCGGAATCGGCGTGATGAATGTGATGCTGATGAGCGTGACGGAGCGGGTGCGAGAGATCGGCATCCGTAAGGCGGTCGGGGCGCAGCAGCGCGACATCTTCTGGCAGTTCCTGATTGAGGCGTTGCTGATTGCGCTGGTAGGCGGGCTGATGGGCGCGTTGATTGGCTGGGGCGTGTGCGCGTTGGTAGACCACTTCACGGTGCTGACGCCCGTGGTGACGGGCGACACGGTGTTGCTCGCGCTCGCGGTATGCGGGGTGGTGGGGATAGTGTTCGGGGTGTTGCCCGCCTATCGCGCAGCGCGGAAAGACCCTGTCGAAGCGTTGCGCTACGAGTAGCCGAGCGCGTGTGAGGGGTAATGCGGCGGTGCCATCACGCCGCGCGCTGCTGTAGGTACTCTGCAAGCGTTTCCCAGTACGCCTGCAGTCGCTGGAGCGCGGCAGGTGCGCCAGTGAGGTCGCCCTGCTTGCCCGCTTGCTCCAGTTCGAACGCGAGGGACGCGAACTCGTCTGCGCCCACAGAGCGCGCACTGCCCTTGAGCGTGTGCGCCACCTTACCCAGCGTCGCCGCGTCGCCCCGTGCTACGGCATTTGCAATCTGCTCAATGAGCTCAGGCGTCTGCGCGGTAAAGTCGCTGAGAATCTCCGCAATGAACTCCTCATCGCCGCCGCTTATCTCGTTCAGATAGTCGTAGTTGAGCATGGTTTCCCCTCCTAAGCCGCCTCAGTACGAACCGAGGCATGGGTGCTGCAAAGCCAGTGAGCGAGTGTCGCGCGTAGCTTGTCCGCCTGAATCGGCTTGCTCAGATAGTCGTTCATCCCGCAGGCGAGACACTTCTCACGGTCGCCTTCTAAAGCGTTGGCGGTGAGCGCGATAATCGGCGTCTGCACCCCCCGCGCCCGCAGGACGCGCGTCGCCTCATAGCCGTCCATCTCTGGCATCTGGCAGTCCATCAGAATCAGGTCATAGTAATTTTCGGTTGCTTTCTGCACCGCCTCCAGCCCGTTCACCGCGATATCGACCTCAACTTGCAGTTTACCGAGCAGGCGCGTAGCCACTTTGCGATTGACCTCGTTATCCTCCACGAGCAGGATGCGCTTTTCGGGGAACGCTTCGGGCAAGGATTCGGACGGCGCGGAGTCGCTTTGTGTCTGGGGCGGTTGCACTGCGGGCAGCGGCAAATCCCCATAAAACAGGCTGCCGACGCCCACCTCACTCTCGACGCCAATTCGCCCGCCCATCATCTCAGCAAGCTTCTTACTGATAGTAAGCCCCAGCCCCGTACCGCCGTACTTGCGTGTGGTGGAGCTGTCCGCCTGCGTAAACGCTTCGAACAGGCTCTCCTGCTTCTCTTCAGGGATGCCGATACCCGTATCCTGCACGCCGATCCAGACGCCTTGAGGATAGGTGGGACTGGGCGAGAGGAGGAGCGTGACGCTGCCCTCGTGGGTGAACTTGATTGCGTTGCTGATGAAGTTCGCCACAATCTGTCGCAAGCGCACGGGGTCGCCCAGTACCCACTCAGGGGTGTTGGCCTCAATTCGCGTCTCAAGTAGTAGCCCCTTCTCGCTGGCGCGCCCGCTGAAGAGCGACACCGTCTCCCGCGCCAGCTCGTGCAGGTTCACAGGGATCTGCTCCAGCGTCATCTTGCCCGCTTCAATCTTCGACAGGTCTAAAATGTCATTCAGCAGTCCGAGTAGGTAGTGTGCGCTGTTTTTGAGTGTACGGAGCAGCTCTTGTTGCTCTGGTGTCAGAGGTGTGTCTTCCAACAGCTGCACCATGCCGAGCACGCCGTTCATGGGGGTTCGGATTTCGTGGCTCATGTTTGCAAGGAACTCCGACTTGGCGCGGCTGGCGGCTTCCGCCCGCACCGCCATTTCACTGGCTTCCAGTAGGGCAAGTTCCAGACGCTGATTGGCTTCCTCCAGCATCCGTTGGGTGTAGACGCGCTCGCTGATATCGCGCACTAAAATCACTACCCGATCCTTTATGTAGGGCACAATCCGCGCCTCATAGTGCCGCTCTTCCCCTTGAATAGGCAGGCTGTATTCCCACACGAAGGGCTGCTGCGTTTCCAGCACGAAGTGAACCAAGCGCATCGCTTGTTCGGCAATTTCGCGCGGCAGGCAGTTGTAAATCTTGTTCCCTAAAGCGAACTCTCTGGACACGGCAAGCTGACTTTCGTTGTGCGCGTAGATTTCGTGATAGATCCCGTCTTTGTCGATTACGAACAGCAAGTCTGGCAGGGCGGAGAGCAGCGAGTTGAGGTACTGCTCGCGTTCCTGAACTTGGCGCAGCAGTCGCACTTGCTCGGTCAGGTCGAGGGCGACGCCCACCAGCGTCTTGAGTTTGCCGTGCTTGTCATAGAGATGGGAAAAATAGGTACGGTAATAGCGTCCCATCCATTCGCGCTCGGCGACAAACTTCTCGCCCTTGAGGGCGCGCTGGAAGTCCTCGTGGAGTTCGGGCACATCGCGAAACACTTCCAACACATTCAGCCCGATGAGGGGCACCTCGGGGGAGCGTCGGGGCAGGTCGCGTAGGGCTGCGCCCTCTATCAGTTCGATGTCTCCCTGAGCGTTGCAGGCGAACACGATGACGGGGGCATGCTCCAGCACCTGCTGGCGTAGGTGGTTCAGATACTGGAGTCGCGCCTGCTGCTCCAGCTCGCGGAGATAGACACGCCGACGGTAGCGAAAACCGAGGAAGGTCAGCACGCCGACCACGAACGCGACCGCGCCTGCCAGCAACTGGAGCCAGCGATAAGCGACGCTTATCGCGGAGACGCTTTTTAGGTAATCCTCCGCGCGGATGTCCACACCCAACGCGCCGATGGCTTCACCCTTGCGGTTGCGAAGGGGCACATAGGCACTAACCAAGCTCCCCCATCGTTCCGTGACGATGCCCGTGAGCTGCGGTTGGTTTTCCAGAAAAACACGGTGCTCCAGTTCAGTCGCTTCATAATATTCGTCCCCTATGTACGACTTATCTTCCACTCCATCGCCGTCGTGGTCACCTGGGGGCGTGGCGTCCAGGACGAAGTAAATCTTGCCGTCTTTGCGGATGAAGGTGTAGATGAACTTGATTTTGGGGTTTGTCGCTTGGATTTTCTCCAGAGGCTCGATGGCGCGTCGGTACTTTTCTGTGTTCTCCTCACCAGGCTGGAAGGTCTGGTGGAGTTCGGGGTCGACAGTGGTCGCCGCCGCCAACGCCGTGTTTAGGAGGTTTTGATAAAATTCTTTTTTGACATGTTTCTGGGCTTCCTGATGGAACATAACCATGGGGAGCGCCGTCGCGCCGAACACCGTCAGCGTCGCCGTCACGCCCCACAGAATCGGATACCCCCAGTTCTGCAGCCACAACCGCATCGTATGAGGGTTATTCCATAAATGCCCCGCGAGGGGTTATTCTCCTGCGGGGACTATGGCGACGAGGGTGCGGCGTTCTGGAGCGAACAGTTGTTGCGCCAGTTCGTGCAGGTCTTCGGATGTGACGGCGTCGATGTGCGCGATAATCTCTTCCATTGGGGAGACATAGCCGCGCATCAGCGTTTCGCTGCCGAGGAGTTCCGCGCGTACTTGCGTGGATTCCAGCGCGAGGATGCGATTGCCCTTGAGCAGGTTGCGCGCGCTCGCTACTTCCTCCTCGCTGGGGGGTTCGGCTATCAGCTTGTCCAGTTCGGTTTCGATGACCTGCACCGTTTGCTCAAACGCGCTGGGGGCGACGCCTGTATAGACCACGAACAGCCCGCCATCGGACATCGGCACGGCGTAGCTGCCGATTTCGTAGGCGAGTCCGCGCTTCTCGCGCACCTCCAGCCACAGACGGCTGAACATGCTTCCTCCGAGCAAGGTGTTCAGCACGGCCTGCGCGTAGCGTCGCTCATCGAAGAACGACACGCCGTCCATCACGAGAGCGAAGTGGGTCTGCTCCACATCGCGAGGCTCGATATAGCGTTGGGGGGCGTTCGGGTCGCGCGCGGGGGCAGGCTGCACAGGAAGCGCGGTATCTAAAGGCTCTGGGTTCCAGCATCCCAGCCAGCGGTCGACCTCTTTGAACAGCGCGTCGGGGTCAAAATTGCCCGCCGCGGCGACGACCACGCGCTCTGGGCGATAGTGCGTCTGTATAAACTCCAGAATCGCTTCACGGGTGAACGCGCTCACCGTTTCGGGCGTGCCGATAATGCGCCGCGCCAGCGGATGATTGCCCCAGTGGACTTCCGAGACGCGGTCGTGCAGGATCTCATCGGCGGCGTCCTCAATCATCCGCATCTCTTCCAGAATCACGCTTTTTTCGAGTTCGATGTCGTCGGGGTCTAAGCGAGCGTTCAGGAACAGATCGCTCAGCACCTCCACGGCGATGGGCATATCTTCCGCGAGCAAGCGGGCGTAGTAGAAGGTGAGCTCTTTGCCCGTAGAGGCGTTCAGCACGCCGCCGCGCCCTTCGATTTCCCGCGCAATCTGGGCAGCGGTGCGTTGGTGCGTGCCCTT
>CALAMM010000091.1 GCA_937925775.1 uncultured Fimbriimonadales bacterium | reverse complement strand
CGGACCTGCTGCAGGTGCTGTTCAACTTCGGTAGCGGATGCTGATCGGAGATGAGCGCCTCCCGCTCAGGTGCGCCGCCATTCGTGGCGTCGGGCAAGCAATGACGGGCGTTGGGCAGTGCTTGTCGTACCGAGCGCAGTGAGGCATCTTCTGGGCTGCCGCCGTCTGATTTCCCGAACGCTCTTGCGATGCCAAGAATGGCGGGCGCAAGAGCGCAAGTGTGGCTTAGACATTCTTGTCCAAGCAGTTCTCGTCGGCGGGACGCCAACGCTACGCTGTGAGGTGCGTAGCGTCAGCGTCTCGCTGACGAAAAAGAACGCCGACGCTACGAGTGTGGCTTGGACAGTCTTGTCCAAGCGTGGTTCGTCGGCGGGACGCCGACGCTACGCAGGTGTGTGTCGTCGGCAGGGACGCGACGCTACGGGTTTCGGTGTTCGTCGGCGGGGGAATGCTTTGCGACGCCAAGAAAGGCGTCGCACCCGTGCTTGCGTGGCTTGGACATTCTTATCCCCCCTTGACAAAATGCCAACCCGATTGGGGTATAATTTGGCGCTCCTGCGCGGGTGGTGGAATTGGTAGACACGCATGGTTGAGGGCCATGTGGGCGTAGCCTGTGTGGGTTCGAGTCCCACCCCGCGCACCAAGGGCGGTTAGCTCAGCGGTAGAGCGCTTCGTTCACACCGAAGAGGTCGCTGGTTCGAGTCCAGCACCGCCCACCATTCCCGTCTCAAATCCTCGTCTCGCTCTGCCGTAGGGTACACTTAGGGCTGTGAAACAGGAGACGCCTATCCCGATTGAACAGCTTACGCCGCGCCAGATAGTAGCGGAGTTAGACAAATATATCGTCGGGCAAGCGAGAGCCAAACGCGCCGTTGCCATCGCTTTGCGCAACCGCTACCGTAGGCAACAACTGCCGCCTGATCTGCGCGATGAGATCCTACCCAAAAATATCCTGATGATCGGGCCCACGGGGGTCGGCAAAACCGAAATCGCACGCCGGCTGGCGATGCTGGTACGCGCTCCGTTCATCAAAGTGGAAGCCACCAAATTCACTGAGGTCGGCTATGTGGGGCGTGATGTCGACTCGATGGTGCGCGACCTGACGAATGTCGCTGTGCGGATGGTGGAGCAAGAGAAGATGGCGGAAGTACGCCCCAAAGCGGAACGACGCGCCTACGAAAAACTCGCCACGCAAATCCTCGATGCGATGGAGCGTCCCCGCCGCGCTCAACGCCGCGACACCTCGCCCATCGAGATGCTTTTCCAGATGCTGCACCAAGTCGAAGAAGACGACGAGGAAACGCCTCCCCCGCCCGCGACCACCGAGGAGAAACCCGACCGCCGTGCTCGCCGACGCCAAGTGCTGGAGCAGCTGCGCTCAGGCGCACGCGACCAAGAGACCATCGAAATCGAAGTCGAGGAGAGCCTCACCCCCTTCGTGCAGGTGTTCTCGCCGCAGGGAATCGAGGAGATGGGGCTGGATACCGACCTCCTCACCCCCTTCGGACCGCGCAGTCGCCGTCGGCGCGTGGTCACCATCGCCGAAGCACGGGAAATCTTCACGGAGCAGGAAGCCCGCAAGATGATTGACCGCTCCGCCGTGATTCGCGAAGCCATCCAGCGCGTGGAACAGACAGGCATCATTTTCCTGGACG
The DNA here is from genome assembly GCA_937925775.1 of uncultured Fimbriimonadales bacterium. Classification (GTDB taxonomy): domain Bacteria; phylum Armatimonadota; class Fimbriimonadia; order Fimbriimonadales; family GBS-DC; genus GBS-DC. The sequence continues at coordinate 4,581 of CALAMM010000091.1, read as the reverse complement.
AAATCGACAAAATCGCCGGCTCCGGACGCGCTGTGGGACCCGATGTGAGCCGCGAGGGGGTGCAGCGCGACCTGCTGCCCATCATCGAGGGCTCCACTGTCGCCACGAAATACGGACCCGTACGCACCGATCACATCCTGTTCATCGCGGCGGGCGCGTTCCACACCACGAAACCATCTGACCTCATCCCCGAACTGCAAGGGCGACTGCCGATACGGGTGGAGCTGGAGCCATTGGACACGGAGGATTTCCGCCGCATTCTTACCGAGCCGAAAAACGCGCTCACCAAGCAATACCAGCAACTGATGGCGACCGAAGGCGTGCAGCTCGAGTTCACAGACGATGCCATCGACGAAATCGCCCGGATCGCCAGCGAGGTGAACACCCGTACGGAAAACATCGGCGCACGACGACTGCACACCGTGATGGAGCGTCTGCTCGAAGACCTCTCCTTCGAAGCCCCCGACCGCGCGGGCGAGCGCGTGGTCATCGACCGTGCCTATGTGAAGGAAAAACTCGCCGATGTAATCAAAGACATCGATCTGAGCCGCTACATCTTGTGAGCGGTACACCCTCTCCACCTATGAGCGTCTAAACGGTTAGGAGCGAGCAACAATGTATGGCGGAATGCGCGGTTCTGGGCGAATGTTCCGACTGATTATGCGCCATGCGGGCGTCTCCCGCGAAATGGGCGGCGAAGAACTCTCACTGGCCGTGCAACGCGTCGACCAGATGTTTATTCAAGCCCTCGAAAAGGGTGCCTCCGATATTCACATGCACCCCGAACATAACGCGCTGCGCATCCGATTCCGCATCGACGGCGTACTCCACGAACACGAGGTCATCACACAGCCCGACTTGATTCAGGCGATGATCAGTCGCGTGAAACTTGCCGCGAACATGCATTTGGACGAGAAGCGCGACACCCAAGATGGACGCATCGATATGGAGTATCTGGACAGGCGGCTCAGCGCGCGCGTATCGTGCATCCCCACGCTTAACGGCGAGCGTATCGTGATGCGTATCTTGGACCCTGCCAAGATGCAAGTCAACCTCGACTCGCTCGGCATGCCGCAGGATGTCCTCACGAACTGGCGACGCGCTTTGCAAGTTGCCTACGGCATGCTGGTCGTCACCGGACCCACAGGCTCTGGAAAAACCTCCACGCTCTACGCCTCGCTGCACACGCTGGATCGCGTGCGACGAAATATTGTGACGGTAGAAGACCCCGTGGAGTACGAGTTCCCCGACAATGTGATGCAGGTCCAGGTGACGGAGAAGATTACCTTTCCCCGTGCGCTGCGGGCGATGCTGCGCCATGACCCCGATGTGATTATGATCGGCGAGATTCGCGACCGCGAATCGCTCCAGATAGGCATCCAAGCGGCGTTGACGGGGCACCTGGTGCTGTCTACCCTGCACACCAACAACGCCATCGAGACAATCAGCCGCATGATTGATATGGGTGCGGAGGACTACCTGATTGCGGCGACTCTGCAGTGCGCGATGGCGCAACGGTTAGTGCGCGTAATCTGCCCCAACTGCCGCGTGCCGTACCAGCCAACACCCGACGAGATTGCGGCGCTCAAAATCCCCCAAGAGTGGCTGGCGCAGGCGCGCTTTTTTGCGGGCAGGGGGTGCCCTAAGTGTATGCACACAGGCTACCGGGGGCGCACAGGCATCTTCGAACTGCTACGCATTAGCCCTGCCATCCGAGAAGCGATTGTCAACCGCGCCTCCAGCGACCAGATACTGCAGATCGCCGTCAAAGAGGGGTTCCGCACGATGCTGGACGACGGACGCGACAAGGTGCTGCGCGGGATTACCACACCACACGAGGTTATCCAGGCGGTGTACGCAGGCGTCTATGAAGGCTAAGGTATAATCCCGTGTGTTTGTTGACGAGGCAGTCATCGAAGTGGAAGCGGGGCGGGGTGGGGACGGCTGCGTCTCGTTCCGCCGCGAGAAGCATGTGCCGCGCGGGGGACCCGACGGCGGCGACGGCGGCGATGGCGGCGACATCCTCCTAATTGCCGACCCCAAATTGAGCACCTTGCTCGATTTTCACTACCAACGCCGCTACAAGGCGGAGCGCGGCGGGCACGGCAGCGGTAGCAATCGCAAGGGACGCCGCGGCAAATCCATCACGCTGCGCGTACCGCTCGGTACGCTGGTCTACGACGCCGAGACGGGCGCGCTCCTTGCCGACTTGGCACGCCCTGGACAGAAGTTCCTCGCCGCGCGTGGGGGCAAAGGCGGGCGGGGTAATGCGCACTTTGCGACCCCCACTCGCCAAGCACCTCGATTCGCGGAGAAAGGGCTTCCTGGGGAGAAGCGCACGCTACGCCTCGAACTGAAACTGCTCGCCGATGTGGGCATCGTCGGCATGCCGAACGCGGGCAAAAGCACGCTGATTAGCCGAATCTCCGCCGCCAAGCCCAAAATCGCTGATTACCCCTTCACCACGCTCGTGCCCCATCTCGGCGTCGTACAGTATCACGAACAGAGCTTCGTCGTCGCCGATATCCCAGGGCTGATAGAAGGCGCGCACGCAGGCGTTGGGCTGGGGCATCAGTTTCTGCGCCATGTGGAGCGGGCACGCCTGCTGCTTTACTTGCTCGATGTTTCCCCGTTCGCCAGCGTAGCGCCGCTCTCAGCATTCCAACTATTGCGGCGCGAGCTGGAACTGTATAAGCCCGAGCTGGCACAGAAACCTGCGCTGATAGCCCTGAACAAAATCGATACCCTCGCGCCCGATGAACGCGCCAGCGTCCACGAGGTGCAATCGGCTTTGGAGGCGCAGGGCTACGAAGTGTTTGCCATCTCCGCATACACAGGCGAGGGTCTCGAACCGCTGCTGGCGCGACTGGCGCAGCGTGTCGCCGCGCTTCCCCCACCCGAACCGTTCTTGGAGCCGTCGCCCGAACTTGCTCAACCTCAGCATCAACCCACGCGCGTCTACAAAGAGGGCGATGTGTTCGTCGTGGAAGGTGCGCTCCCCCTCGAAATCGTGCAGCGTACTGACTTCGGTAATCAGGAAGCGGTGTTGCGCATGCAGAAACGGCTCAAGGGGCTGGGCGTGTTCCGCCGCCTGCAAGAATTGGGCGCGCGGGAAGGCGACACCGTACGCATCGGCGAGGTGGAACTGGAGTATACGCCCGATGGGGGAGGCGATGCGTGATACAGGGAGCGTTCACCCCGCGCGGGGGTCAGGGTTCTCCAGCACTGCCTGCGTCTGTTGCGCCCGATACGCCTCCAACGCCTCGCGGTACTGGGGATACTTGTTGGCTAAAATCGCGGTTGCCAGCAGCGCGGCGTTAATCGCGCCCGCCTTGCCGATCGCCAGCGTGCCGACAGGGACGCCCGCAGGCATCTGCACGATAGACAAGAGCGAGTCCAGCCCTTTGAGCGCGTGCGACTCGATGGGCACGCCCAGCACGGGCAGGGTCGTCTTGGCGGCGGTCATGCCAGGCAGGTGCGCCGCGCCGCCTGCGCCCGCGATAATCACCTCCAGCCCGCGCCCAGCAGCAGCGCTGGCGTACTCGAACATCTTGTCGGGCGTGCGGTGCGCCGAGACCACCTGTACCTCGTACGGCACGCCGAGCTGCTCCAGCGTTTCCACCGCGTGGCGCATCGTCTCCCAATCGGAGCGCGACCCCATAATCACGCCTACTAACGGCTGCATCCTAATCGCCCACCTTCAGCACGCTTAGAAACGCCTCTTGCGGCACTTCCACCGAGCCGACCTGCTTCATGCGCTTTTTACCCTCTTTCTGGCGCTCCAGCAGCTTGCGCTTGCGCGTGATGTCGCCCCCATAGCACTTGGCGATCACATTCTTACGGAACGGCTTGATCGTCTCGGAGGCAATCACCCGTGCGCCAATCGCCGCCTGAATGCGCACCTCGAACTGCTGGCGCGGCACGACCTCTTTGAGCTTCTCCACGAGGGCGCGAGCGCGAGGGTAGGCGCGTTCACGCGGCGCAATAAAACTCAGCGCGTCCACAGGGTCGCCGTTAATCAGAATATCGATCTTCACCAGATCCGCTTCGCGATAGCCCCCAGGCTCATAATCGAACGAGGCGTAGCCGCGCGTGCGCGTCTTGAGCTGGTCGTAAAAGTCAAGCAGGATCTCGCTCAGCGGCAATCGGTAATAGAGGATGACGCGCTGGGGCGTGGGGTACTCCATCCGCACGAACTCCGCACGCCGATTCATGCACAAGTCCATCACCGCGCCCACATACTCGTTCGGAACCATCACCGTCGCGTTCACGATGGGCTCCTCGACGCGCTCGATTTTGCCAGGGTTAGGCCAGCGGGTGGGGTTATCGATCTCCAGTATCTCGCCGTCTTCGGTGTAGACGCGATAGGCGACGCTGGGGGCGGTAGCAATCAGCTCCAGCCCGAACTCGCGCTCCAGTCGCTCTTGCACGATCTCCATGTGGAGCAAGCCCAAGAACCCGCATCGGAACCCGAACCCCAGCGCCGCGCTGTTTTCGGGTTCGAAGCTAATCGCGGCGTCGTTGAGGCTGAGCTTCTCTAAGGCGTCGCGCAGGTCGGCGTACTTGTCGCCCTCCACCGGG
>CALAMM010000090.1 GCA_937925775.1 uncultured Fimbriimonadales bacterium | reverse complement strand
ACGCGGTCGGGTTTGTAGGGCGCGTAATACTCCACGCTGGGGAACGGAATTGGCTGCACGCCCACCTTCTGATAGATTGCCAAATCGCGCGGCGGGATTGTGTGCGCGGGGGGCAAATCCAGGAACAGCAGGTCGCCGCCTTTCACATTGAAGCACACAACGGCGACCGTCTTTGTGGTCTTTTGGAAAATCGCTGTGAGCAGGAACTGGATGGCGCTGGTTTTGGCGGCTAATCCGCTCGTGCCTGTGACATTCAGGTGTCCTGCTTCGGGTCCGAGCAGGAAGTCGGCGTCTAAGTAGATGGGCACGAGGTTCGTGCCGCTCTCATACACGCCGATGGGGATGCGCCGATGGTCGGGGATTTCATCGATACGCAGGGCGACCTGCACATCCTGCTCGGTGGCGAGGTAGACAGGGGCGATAGGCACGGGTTGCACGGGCTGTTCGGGGTGGTGGCGTAGCACGGCGGCGGAGTAGACGCGGATTTCGGGACGGTCGGTTGGGGGTTGCGCGTCGGGCTGCCCATCCGCGCCTAAGTAGTCGAACATCGGGCTGGCGACATCGTTGTAGCCCTGCCCCTCCGTCACGATGCCCCACACCGTGCGCGCGCCCGTGTCCACCACCACGAGGGTTCCGATGCCTATCGGCGCGTCGGGCGTCGCCCAGAAATGGAACTGATAGGCGGTAGTGGGCTGGCGCTCGGTGCCCACCACGCGCCCAACGAGCTGACGCGCACTCGACACCTGACCGTTGCTCTGCACCACTGCCAGCGATTGGGTCTGCATAGTCATCACCCGCTATATGTAGAATGATTATACCTCAATAACTCATGTGCCCCGCAGTCAGACATCTTACCTGCCCCATGTTCGGGTCGTACTGATAGGGCTGTCCTGAAACGGGGCAGACCAGCATCGACGCAGGCAGTTGCAGTTCTTGAAGGCTGGCAGGGTAGGCTTCTTCGGTTGAAACGCGCATCTGGATCGCGGCGCGGATTTGGCTTAAGTTGTTGCGACACTCCACGCTTTCTGCCGCTTGGCGTACTTCGCTCACACGACTTGCAGGTGGCGATGCGCCTGGAAGTTGCGAACTGCTCCCGCCCGTGCCACTCGTTCCGTAGTAGAGCCACACCATCAGCAACACGCCGAGAATCGCTACCGAAACCAGCACACCAACCAGTCGCATGGCGATATGATACCTGGCGTAGCTCCGAGCGGAGTCAGCCGTGTGCCGCGATGTCCTCGCGGTAGTGCATCCCTTCGAAGCGGATCTGTTGCACGGCGCGGTAAGCGTTCTCACGCGCTTGGGCAACCGTGTCGCCCAGTCCGACGATGTTCAGCACGCGCCCGCCTGCCGTGACAATTTGCCCGTTCTCCGTTCGCGTGCCCGCGTGGAAGACCAGCACATTCGGCGACTCGATTGCCTGTTCCAGTCCTTCGATGGGCAATCCCGTGCGGTATTCGTGGGGGTATCCGCCTGATGCCAGCACGACGCACACCGCGGCACGCGGCGCAAAGCGCACGGAGGTTTCGTGTAGCCTGCCCTCGATCGTTGCCAGCGCGAGTTCCACAAGGTCGCCCTCCAGCAGGGGCATCAGCACTTGCGTTTCGGGGTCGCCGAAGCGGCAGTTGAACTCCAGCGTGTACGGCTGGTCGTCCTGAATCATCAGCCCTGCGTACAGCACGCCGCGGTAGGGGGTTCCTCGCCGTGCCATTTCACTGATGACAGGACGCACAATCTGGCGCAGGGCGGCTTCGATTAACGCTGGCGTCGCGTCAGGGAGAGGAGTGTAGCATCCCATCCCCCCTGTATTGGGGCCGCGGTCGCCATCCAGCGCGCGCTTATAGTCGCGCACGGGGGGCATCGGTAAGGCGGTCTGTCCGTCGGTTAGGCACAGCAGCGACATCTCGCGCCCGTACAAGCGGTCTTCGACCACAATTCGCGTCCCTGCCGTGCCCAGACCGCGTTCGACCATCAGAAACTCCACTGCTTCCAGCGCATCGCTGAGCGTTTCACACACGAACACGCCTTTGCCCAGCGCTTCGCCGTCCGCTTTGATGACGCATGGATGCTCGAGAAAGCGTGTGCGCAGGTAGGAGCGCGCCGCGTCGGGATCGTCAAATACTGCGAAGGGAGCGGTCGGGGCACCTACTTCCGCCAGAATCTGCTTGGCGAATGCTTTGCTCCCTTCCAGTTGCGCTGCTGCGCGCGAGGGGCCAAAGCATAAGATGTGGGCTTCCTGCAGGGCATCCGCCAAGCCTGCAATCAGGGGCGATTCGGGACCGACGACGACGAGGTCGATGGCGTTGCGCTTCGCGAAAGCGACGATGTCAGGGATGGCTTTTGCGGCGAGGGGCACGCACTCTGCGACTTGCGCAATCCCTGCGTTGCCAGGCGCGGCGTAGAGCGTCTGGCAGTGTGCGCTCTGGCGCAGTTTCCACGCAAGCGCATGCTCGCGTCCGCCGCCACCGATTAGCAGTATGCGCATTGTTCAATTCTGGCAGGTTGCAGTGCCATTCCTGTCGTCATAGGTTTTTCGGCAAAGACGCCAACGCTACGCGCTGTGGCTTGGACATTCTTGTCCAAGCATCCCTCTGTGGCTTGGACATTCTTGTCCAAGCATCGTTCGTCGGCGGGACGCCGACGCTACACGCTGTGGCTTGGACATTCCTGTCCAAGCGTCCCTCTGTGGCTTGGACATTCCTGTCCAAGCGTAGTTCGTCGGCGGGACGCCGACGCTACACGCTGTGGCTTGGACATTCCTGTCCAAGCGTAGTTCGTCGGCAAAAAGGCTTTGCGACGCCAAGAAAGGCGTCGCACCCGCACTTGCGTGGCTTGGACATTCTTGTCCGAGCATCGTTCGTCGGCGGGACGCCAACGCTGCGACGCTAAAAC
>CALAMM010000089.1 GCA_937925775.1 uncultured Fimbriimonadales bacterium | reverse complement strand
ATGACCAGCGAACCCAGTCGCTCCATCTCCCACTTGAGCTGTCCTGAAGGGGTAGTGGGCAGGAGCGATTTGAAGGAGTTGGAGCAGACCAACTCGGCGAGCCAGCCGGTTTTGTGGGCGGGCGTGCTGCGCTTGGGGCGCATCTCGTAAAGGCGAACCGACACACCAAGCCGAGCGGCAGCCCATGCGGCTTCCACACCCGCGAACCCGCCGCCGATTATCGTGACCTGCGGCATAGCGAAACAAAGTATACCGCATCGTGGAGACCCTCTGCATAACGAAAGGGCATTTCGGCGCAGGCGTAGCAGGAATTCGCCAAGCAGGAATGAACTAAAACCTTATGAACTGGCGAGCGCGTTGGATTTGGTCGCCGGGCGAGCCTGCCCCGCGCAACTTCTACTGGTGCGTGCGCAAGGAGTTCCAACTGAGCCGCGGCTTCAGTAAAGTGGTGGTCGCCCTCAGCGCAGATACCCGCTATACCCTCTGGTTCAACGGCAACCTCATCGGACACGGTCCCATCCGCAGTTTCTACGGACGCTGGTACTACGATTTACATGATGTGACGCAGTACGCGCATGAGGGGCTAAATGCCGTTGCCGTGCTGGTGCATCACTTGGGCATCGGCACTTTTCAGAACGACTATGTACGTGGGCGGGGGCGCGGCGGGCTGATCGCGCAGGTCGAGTGCGACGGCAAGGTGGTAGCCGCTTCCGACGCGAGCTGGCTGAATGTGCCCCACCCTGCGTTCGAGCGGGCGACGGCGCGGATGTCATGCCAGCTTGGGTTTGATGAACTCTACGACGCTCGGCGCGCGATGGGCGACTGGACGCTCCCCCGCTACGACGATTACGAGTGGAACGAAGCCGTCGAGATAGGCGAGGCGGGCTGCGCCCCTTGGGGCGAACTGCAGCCGCGCCCCATTCCGTTCCTGACGCTCACGCCCCTGCACCCTCGAACCCTCGATCGCGCACGCGTGGTCAAGCCGCCGTGGGGCGCGTGGGCGTTCGACCTGAAGCCGACCCTTGCCCCCGATGACCTGAGTGCCAACCCACGCGCCCTCTCTGGAGTAGTCGCCACAGAAATCCGCGCCGACGCGCCCTGCACCCTGCGTATCGGTGATGTGCATCACGGGCTGCGCGACAAGGATGTGCGCCTCAACGGCGAACTCGCCCCCAAAGAGGGAGGCTTGCACACACTACGCCTGCAGGCTGGCTCCAACCTGCTCACCCTCGATGTCGCACGCTGGTATCACGATTGGTACTGCTATCTTGTGATTGAGGCAGATGAAGACGCCCCCGTGCGCTTGGTGAACCCCCTGATGGAACGCGCTGACTACCCCTGGATCGTGCTGGGACCGTTCGACAACGACCCCGATGGCTACCTCCAAGCCCGCGACGCCCGCACAGTGCAGGAAATCCGCCGCCATCCCAAAGCGCAGAGCTTAGACCCGATGCATACCGCCCGCGCCCCTATCTTCGCGCTCACCAGTCACCACGCAAAACCCACTCCCGAACCCCCGCGCGTCGAGCATCCCTACGCTTGTATCAACGCCATCGACGACTCCACCACAATCTACCCTGCGCAGACAGGCGATGTGGAACTGCGCTTCGATTGGCAGCGTGAGGTGTTCGGGTATGTGGAGCTGGAACTCGAAGCGCCGCCGGGCGTGATTATCGACTTCAACGGCTTCGAGTATGTCGACCCGATCTATCCCGACCGTGTGCAGTGGACTTGGGGGCTGAACAACACTTTTCGCTACATCACGCGGCGTGGGTGGCAGCGGTTTTTCAGTGTGGTCAAGCGCGGTTTTCGGTACGCGACGCTGACCTTCCGCTTCCCCGAGGGGGCGACGGAGCCAGTGCGCCTGCGCCGCGTTGCCTGCCTGCACAGCGTGTATCCCTACGAAAATCGAGGCGCGTTTGCCTGCTCCGACCCCCTACTGAACCAAATCTACGAGATGGCACGCGAGACGGTGCGCCTGTGCAGCGAAGATACCTTTATCGACTGCCCCACCTACGAGCAGACCTTCTGGGTGGGCGACGCTCGCAACGAGGCGCTTTTTGCCTACACGGGCTTTGGCGATTACGCGCTCGCACGGCGATGCTTGATACTCGCCGCCGAATCGCTCAAGCAATCGCCGCTGGTGGAGAGCCAAGTACCCAGCGCGTGGCAAAACATCCTCACGGCATGGTCGCTCCTGTGGGCAATCGCCTGCTACGAGCATTACCTTTTCACGGGCGACCGCGAGTTCGTGCGCACGGTGTTCCCCTTCATCGCGCAACAGAACCAGACCCTGCACGAACGGTACCTCAACGCGGACGGCTTGCTGGAAATCAGCGCGTGGAACATGCTCGACTGGGCACCGATGGACACCCCCAACGAAGGCGTAGTGAGCCACCAGAATATGTGGCTGGTGCGCGTGTGGGAGGACACGGCGAAGTTGGCAGACGCGCTCGGCGAAACGACGCACGCGCAGACCTGGCGACAGTGGGCGACCGACCTGCGCGCGGCGATTAACGCGCACCTGTGGAGCGATGCCCGTCGCGCCTACACCGACTGCCTCAAGCGCGACGGCTCACAAAGCCCCGTGTTCAGCATCCAAACGCAGGTGGTGGCGCTCCTATGCGATGTGCCCACGCCTGAACGACGCGCGATTTTGGAAGGGTACCTGGAAACCCCGCCCGACGGGTTCGTGCGCATCGGCAGCCCGTTTATGACCGCGTTTTTGCTGGAGACGCTGTATAACCTGAACCGCCGTCAGGCGATTTTGGAGCGCATTCGCGACGACTGGGGCTACATGCTGGCGATGGGAGCAGTGACCTGCTGGGAGCAGTTCAAGGGCGAGCGCGTGCGTAGCCCGCTGCAGGCGCACACGACCGAGTTCTTCACGCGCAGCCACTGCCACGCATGGAGCGCCGCGCCCGCCTACTTCCTGCCCATCACGCTGCTGGGCGCGAAACCCCTCACCCCAGGCTGGCGACGCATCGAACTCAGTCCCTTCTTAGGCGACCTTGCATGGGCGTACGGGCGACTGCCCCTGACGGAAGGCGTGCTCGATTTCGCTCTGGAAAAGACGGACGGCGGCGTGCGCTGCCTGCTGACCGTCCCAAGCGGCTACACCGCCATCGTTCAGGGGAAGGAGTACGGCGCAGGGCGACACGAAATCCTGCTCTAACGCCCTCTCCAGCAGGAACTTTTTCGAGCCGACATGGGATACAATTAGGACAGTGGAGGTTCGCACGGCGTGAGTAAGAAACTAATGCGCGGGGGGCTGACGGTGCTGGCGCTCGCGGGGATGTTTGCCAGCGGCTGGCTGACCCGCAATCTGATAGTTGCCTACTCGTTGAAGTACGGCTCGGAGGTGGTGGTGCAGCGGGATTTCGCGCCCGCGCTCGCGGACGCGCGCACGCCTGCCCCAAATCCTAAAGTCTCGGAGCCGTCGATGGTAAACCTATACTATCGGGTGTATAGCCTCGTGCGCGATGAATATGTGGAGCCTGTGGATACCGAGAAGCTGGCATACGGCTCTTTGGAGGCGCTGATCGCCTCACTGAACGACACGCGCTCGCAGTTTTTGCGTCCCAAGCAGCGCGAACAGTTTGTGCGCGCCATGAACGGCGAGGTTCACGGCATCGGCGCGGTCCTCACGATTGTGAACCGCAAAACGACGCTCAAAATCGGCGACGAGACCGCGCCATTGGAGC
>CALAMM010000088.1 GCA_937925775.1 uncultured Fimbriimonadales bacterium | reverse complement strand
GAGTTTGGGTGCGCGTGGGGTCATCTTGGTGCGACACCTTTTGTTGCTTCAGCGTTCCTGCTGATAACTTGCGACTTCAGGGATGTCGCCGCGCATGCTGTTGCGCCAGTATTATGGCTGCACCCCGTCGGGCAACCCGTGAACTCAAAATCTGACCGCGGCGTGCTTCCCAAAACGCTCCGTATACCAAATCGTCTATAATCTGTAGGTGGCGAGGCTTATGCGCTCATTAGGAAGGATGTGGAGCGGTTTGTTGGCGGCGTTGCTGTGCGGCTGCGGCGGCGATGCTGGTCCGAAGCCGCCTCAGGAGGCGACCCAACCCGTGCAAATTAGTTTGGAAACTCGATCGGCGAATTTGAAGTTCGCCACGCGGATGCTCCAGCAGCTGGATGACCCTGAGTCGGGCACGAACCTGTGTTTCTCACCGCTATCGCTTTCGGTTGCGCTGAACATGGCGCTCAACGGCGCGGATGGCGACACCTACGACGCTATAGCACGGACGCTCGGCTACGAACAGATGCCCCAGGACGCCATCAACCAGCAAGGACGCGCCCTGAACCAGTTGCTCAAGCCCCGCGACCCTGAAATCAATATTCACTTGGCGAACAGCCTCTGGATCCAGCAAGGCTTCGAGCTCAACCCCGAATTCTTGAAGACGCTGCTAACCTTCTACGAGACGCGCACCGAGCGGGTGGATTTCACAGGCAATCCCGAAGCCGCCGCGGAGCAAATCAACCGCTGGGTCAAGGAGCAGACGCAGGGGCTGATTGAGAAGCTCTTCATAGCAAGCGATTTCAACGCCGCCACGCGCCTCGCGCTGGTCAACACGCTCTACTTTGAAGGTAAGTGGCAGCGCCCATTCGACAAGAAGGCGACGACCGATGCGCCGTTTCACCTTGAAAACGGCAAGACGAAGTCGGTTCCGATGATGTTCCTCTCGGCGAGGCTACCCTACTACAAGGGCGATGGGTTCGAAGCGGTCGCGCTGCCGTACGGTGAGGGCGCGTATCGGTTCATCTTGCTCGTACCTGAGAGGGGGCGGAGGGTCGCTGAGCTGCGCAGTCAGTTCACCCCTGAGAACTGGGCGAAGTGGACAGCGGGGTTTCGCGAAATAGAGGGCACACTGAAGATGCCCCGCTTCAAAGTCGAAGCGACTTACGACTTGAAGTCGCCGTTGTGCGCACTGGGCATGGAGATAGCCTTCGACCCTGCCCGTGCCGATTTCAGCCGTATCGCCGATGTATCGCCCGAACGCCTGTTCATCCAGAAGGCGATTCAGAAAGCGGTGGTGGAAGTGGACGAGGAGGGGACCAAAGCGGCTGCGGCGACGGGCATCACTTTCGGCGTGACCTCCGTGCCTGCGGAACGGTTCGAAGTGGTCGCCGATCGCCCCTTCATGTTCGCGATTGTGCATCAGCCGACTGACACGATGGTGTTCGTGGGCATTGTACGGGAGCCGTGAGGTACCCTTTATGGCGTGCGCGAGGAGTTGGTCTGGCTGGATGAGGAGTCGGCACGCCCGACGAACCCGTTCCAAGCGAGCTTGGAGTTTGTGGGCGCGTTGGGACTCCTACTGTTTGCCAGCGGGCGTGCGCTTCTGCATGGACGCCTTGAGCTACGCGAAACGGTTCATCAGATGGCGTTTATTGGCGCGGCGTCCGCGCCGATTGTGGCGCTCACCAGCGCGCTCACAGGGGCTGTGGTGACGCTCTACTCGGCATCGTTGCTGGTGGATGTTGGGGGCGGGGGGTTTGTGGGCGGCGCGATAGCCCTTGCGATGACTCGCGAGCTTGCGCCCATTCTGACGGGGATTATGGTCACCGCGCGTTGCGGCTCGGCAATCGCCGCGCAGCTGGGCACGATGAAAATCACAGAGCAGATAGACGCCCTGCGCGCCCTTGCGGTCAGCCCTGTGCAGTATTTAGTGGTTCCGCGCGTGCTGGCAGCGTTGGTGATGTTTCCCCTGCTGTGCATGATTGCGAACTTCGCAGGCGTGGGTGGCGGTTGGGTGGTCGCCAACGCCTTTGGTATCTCCGCCGCCAGTTTCCTGCAATCGATTCGCCTGTTGACCGAGCCGTTTGACCTCGTTGGCGGTCTCATCAAGACGCTCGTGTTCGCCCTGATTGTGACGCTGGTGAGCTGCCAGCAAGGGTTGGGGGCGCGTGGTGGCGCGGCAGGCGTCGGGCATGCCACCACACGCGCCGTCGTGCTGGCGATGGTGCTGATTTTCGCCGCAAACTACTTCTTAGCCGACCTACTGTTTGCCAAGCGATGAAGGAAATGCCTGCCCTCGAAACGCGCCAGCTGGTGTACGCGGTCGACGGCAAGACCGTCCTCAAGGGGGTTGATTTGCGGGTGGACTACGGCGAGGTGCTGGGCATCATGGGCGCGTCGGGGAGCGGCAAGACGACACTGCTTAAATGCCTGTGCGGGCTTCTCAAGCCGACGGCGGGTGAGGTGTGGGTGGAGGGGGTGAACATTGCCCCGCTCAGCGAGCGCGAGCGGATGCCCCTGCGCCTGAGGCTCGGCATCGTGTTCCAGTACGCCGCGCTGTTCGATTTCCTCACCGTGTACCAGAATGTCGCGTTCGGACTGGAGCGTCACCGCAGGCTCAGCCAGAAACAGGTTCGCGACATCGTGCGTGAGCGGCTCGCCTGGGTCGGGCTGGAAGGGGTGGAGCACCTCTATCCCTCGCAGCTTTCAGGGGGCATGCGCAAGCGGGTCGGGCTGGCACGCGCCCTCGCGATGGATCCCCACATCGTGCTGTTCGACGAGCCGACCAGCGGGCTGGACCCCGTGAACGCCTACCAGATCGATAAACTCATCACGCGCCTAAACCGCGAGTTGAACCTGACGGCGGTGGTCGTTTCCCACGATGTGGTGAGTCTCATGCGCACGACCCATCGAATCGTGATGATTGACGATGGGCAGATTATCGCCGAGGGTGCGCCCGACGCGATTCGGCACTCTGAACACCCGAAAGTGCGGGCGTTTCTGCAGATGGCCTCGGCGGAGCGACTGTAGCGTGGGTGATGAGGTGTTTGCGTTGCACCCGTGCCCAAAACCGAGCAGCACCTATAGCAAGTTTATTGAGGCGCGGCTCTTGCAATGGTTTGCTGGATTATGAGCAGGGCGCGCTCGATATCGGCGCGGCGTATCTCGTGGTGTGTCACGGCGCGCAGGCGTGCGCCTGAAAGCGAGAGTAGCACGCCCGATTGCTTCAACGCCGCTTGCAAACTCGTGTTAGTCCAACCTGTGGCGGAGTCTACCTCGAAAATCACGATGTTCGTTTGCACGCGCGAGGGGTCGATGCGAACTCCTGGAATGTTCGCCAGCCCTTCCGCCAGGATTCGCGCGTGTTCGTGGTCTTCGGCGAGGCGTTCGGTCATTGTGTTGAGGGCGACGAGCGCAGCGGCGGCAACCACGCCTGCCTGACGCATCCCGCCGCCGAGCATGCGTCGGGTGCGTCGCGCCTCCTGAATGAACGCTTGGCTCCCGCACACGATGGAACCCACAGGCGCGCCCAGCCCCTTCGAGAAGCAGAAGTTCACCACC
>CALAMM010000087.1 GCA_937925775.1 uncultured Fimbriimonadales bacterium | reverse complement strand
AGTGGGCGCGACCCGAATACGCCCAGAAACTACGCGAAACCTACGCCCACGAGATGGAGGTAGACTACACGAACGCCCCCGCCGAAGACTACGCCACCGCACGCATCGTGTTCAAAACCCCTTCGGGCAACAAAGCGATGGTGGAAGCCAGCACCTCCTGGTGCTTTGTGGGGCCAGGGCTACGGCTCACCTTCGAGGTGCTGGGTCCAGAATATATGCTGGCGATTAACACGCTACGCGGCGAGGGCGAAATCTTCTTCAGTCGCGCGGTTCAGGGTGAAGCGGGCGAGGATTTGGTGGAGAAACAGAACGCCGAGCAAGGGCTAATGCCCTACCTTGCCGACGAGGCGCACGCCTACGGCTACATCGCCGAGAACCGCTACTTCACGGAGTGCTTCCTAAAGAGCGAGACGCCGTTCTGCGACCTTGAGTACGGCGCACGGATTACAGAACTGCTGATGGCGGCGTATCTGAGCGCGGAGCGCGGCGCGACCGTCTCCCTCCCCTGCCCTGAGTTGGAGTCGTTCGTGCCCGCAGTTGCCCGCGGCGCGTGGAAAGGCTAACCAGGTACACTACTCGCAGGCATGCGATGGCGGGAGAACCTGTTGGAGAAAATTGGCGCGCTGGTGACGGCGGTTCTGCTCGCGCTCTATGTGCAGTCGCAGCTCCACCCTGTCATCGAGCGCGTCTATGAAGCGCCAATCGAACTGCTGAATACGCCGCCTAACCACGAGGTGCGCTTAGAGACGGGGCTGCGCGCCCGCGTCGTCGTGCGCGGGGTGAAGGAGCGTGTGGAACAAACCCGTGCCGAGCAGATTCGCGTCTCTGTGGACCTCAGTCGCGCTAAGCCTGGCGAGAATCGTCTGCCCCTGCGCGTCGATTACCCTGCCGAGTGGCGCGGTCGCCTTACGGTGGAGCCAGAGCGCCCCTTCGTGCGCGTCACGGTGGAGCCGCGCCTGAGCCGACAGTTCCCTGTGCGTGTGAATCTGACAGGTGTGCCCGACCTGCAGGAGGTGTTGGCAGAGGCGATTCCTGAGCCGAGCAGCGTGCGCCTCACGGGCGCAGCAACGCAGGTACGGCGCGTGCGCACCGTGCAGGTCAATTTCGATATGACGGGGCTTCAGGGCGACCTTGAAATCGAGATGGCTCCCACGCCGCTGGACGAGAAAGGCGAACCTGTGCTGGATGTTCAAATGTCCCCTCCCGAAGTGCGCCTGAAGGTACGCCTAATCCCGCAGCCTACCTCTAAGACCGTACCCGTCAGCCCGCGCCTTGACGACCTGCCCCCCTTCCCCTACCGCGTCATCTGGTTCTCGGTGGAGCCTGTCTCGGTGCAGCTGCGCGGCAGCCCGTCACGCCTCGCGCAGATTAATGTGATCGAGACCGTGCCGATTTCGCTGCGCAACAAGACCAGCGACGCGGAGATTCGCGTGCCGCTCAAAGCCCCAGCAGGGGTGGAGATCCTCGGCGCACGAGAGGTCACGGTGCGTGTGCGCATCCAGCGCGAGGCGCAGCCTGAGCCACCTCGTCCCAAATCACCTGAAGAACCTGAACCCCAACCGAAGGAGGAGAACTGACATGGCGCGCGTTTATACCGAAGCTGATGCGCCGCTCGCACCCCTGCTGAATCGAACCGTCGCGATTATCGGCTACGGCTCGCAGGGACACGCTCAAGCGCAAAACCTGCGCGACAGCGGAGTAAGTGTGGTGATTGGCGCGCGTCAAGGACTATCTTGGGAGCGTGCGCAGGCGGACGGGTTCGAGGTCTGCTCGGTTGCCGAGGCGGTTCAGCGTGCCGAAGTGCTGATGCTCCTTGTCAACGATGAACACCAACCCACCCTCTATGCCGAGCAAATTGCGCCCCATCTGCGCACAGGGCACGCGCTCGGTTTCGCGCACGGGTTCAACATCCACTTCGGGCAGATTATTCCTCCAGAAGAGGTGGATGTGTTTATGGTCTCCCCCAAAGCAGTGGGGCCGCAGCTACGCCGCTTGTATCTGCAGGGGCACGGCGCACCTTGTTTGATTGCCGTACATCAAGATTTCACGGGCGAAGCGAAGTCAATAGCGCTCGCCTACGCTCGGGCGTTGGGCGGCACACGCGCAGGAGTTTATGAGACCACTTTCAAGGAAGAATGCGAGGCGGACCTGTTTGGGGAGCAGGCGGTGCTGTGTGGCGGCGTGCCCGCCCTAATCCGCGCCGCGTTCGAGACCTTAGTCGAGGCAGGCTACGCCCCCGAAGTCGCCTACTTCGAGTGCCTGCACGAGCTGAAACTAATCACCGACCTGATTTATGAAAGCGGTATTCGGGGAATGCTCTTTGCGATTTCCGACACGGCGCAGTACGGGGCGATGACACGCGGCCCACGCCTTATCGACGACCATGTACGCCAGACGCTCCGCACGATTCTCGGCGAGATCCAACGCGGCGAGTTCGCACGAGAATGGATTTTGGAGAATCGGGCAGGACGCCCCGTGTTCCATGCTCTGGAACGCGCCGCAGTGGAACACCCCATCGAACAAGTCGGTGAAACCGTGCGCTCCAGAATGGTTAAGGTATGACCTCTCAAGTTATGGTGCAAACGATAGACGCGATTGCGCCCTACTTCGTGAAGGGGGTCTTCTTCGCAATCTGTGCCAGCGTCAACTCGCGCATCGAGTGCTCGGCATAGTCGCGCAGGCTAATCCAAAAGAAGTGCGCCGCACAGGGGTTCGTCGCGGAACAAACGCGGTTCCGATCAAGCAGGCAGTGCGGTTTCTCAATCAGCCCCTCTACCGCCGCCACAATGTCATAGAAGCTAATCTCCTCAGGCGGACGAGTCAGCATAAACCCTCGCTTCGCCCCTCGAAACGAGCGCACAATCCCCGCCTTTGCCAAATCGTCGAAGATGTTATAGAGAAAGTGCTGTGAGATGCCCGTCTCCTCCGCCAGCTCCTTGACTGTGACGATTGCACCGTTGCCCCGCTGCGCCAGATGCGCCAAGGCTGCAATCGCATACTCCGAACGCGCTCCCAAGTCCAATAACTTCGTCATAGCGATTAATCCCCTCGCGACAAGTTAACTCAATTATACCACTGACCCTATTACACTCTTAACAGCGACGGCGTTTGCCCGTCCACATCAGCCACGCGCCTGTAGCCAGCACACCGAACGCGCCGATGGGAAAAATCCAGTCGTCGATGCGCTCCCACAGCGTGTATTCGCCTCGTGCAATCCGCAGACCACGCTCCAGCTGCTCAGGTGTGAACTCCAACCCGAACTCATAATGGCGTATCACGCCGTCTTTGTCCAAAAACACAAGCAGGTTCGGATGATCCTTCACTTGCTCGGAGACATAGGTGAATCGAAAGTCGATGGCGTCCAGCAGGTCAAACAGGGCGTGGTCATCGGGAACATACGCCACGCGCCAGTTTGGGCGGTTCAGTCCGTGCGTCCGCTGGAACGCTGCCATCTCAGTGCGCCCTTCTTTAGGGTCAAAGGTAAAGGTTAGCACGGTATAGGCGTCGCTGGGCAGTTTCAGCTGCTCCAGGGCTTTTTTGACGCTCCGACTGATGACGATGCATGCGCTCGGACACCGTGCGTAGATAGGGCTGAGAATAATCGGTTTCCCTTTCAAGTCGCTTAGGCGGAACGCCTTACCCTGCGTATCGACAAATAGGACATCAGGTGGCGTGGTTCCCAGAGTACGGCTTAGGTTAGGCGGGATGCCCTGCCCGAAGGCAGAGCATCCCAGCGTGAATGACAGGAGGTATCCAGCAAGTCGGTTCATTCGGGCAACCTCGTCTGCTCGCTGGGGAGTTGCGGCGGCTGCAGGCTATTGCCCTCGCTGCGGTAGCCCGGCGCATTCGCCAGCACCCCACGCGTCATCGACTCGTACAGCGGATAGGTGTAGGAAATGGCGATGAGCAATAGGGTCGCCGTCACCCACGGACGCAGGTTCACCACCAGCGGAGTCGGCTGATCATGAATTGCCTCCGCGATGGGAAAGTCGATCTCAGGCTGACGGACAGGCTTCGCCAGCAGGGTTCCTATCAGGGAAACGGCATAGAGCGCAAACCCCAGCACCGCTATCACTCCGCCCAGAGCGCCCACATGGGACCAGAACAACCAGTCGCCACGATAGAGCAGCTCGTTGGTGGGGTCTAAGTAACTAATGCCGAGATTACTGCGGCGCGGCACCCCTTGCAACCCTGCCACCGACAGCGCAATCTCGAAGATCACGAACCCCACCATCCACAGGTATGGCGCCGCCAGAGCAAGGTGCTTCGCCTTCACCTCCACGCCGCGCAACTTCGCAATCAGATACAGCGTCATCCCCAAGAAACTCAGCGTCACCAAGCCGCCGACAGTCGTGTGGAAATGCCCTACAATCCACGCCGTGTTATGCACAACGAGGTTCAGGTTATACGAGGCGTTCACGATGCCGGTGATACCGCCGAACAGGAACAAGATGAGACCTGAAATGAAGTAAGCAAAGAGCCATCGGTCCCCTTCCTTGCTCCAGTAGGGCAGCTTGCTCATCCAACCGAACAGCCCCTGCGCACCGTTGTTGCGCCCCGCATGCTCCAGCGATGCCGCCACTGTGAATGCCGTGATGAAGCTCGGCAACGCCACCATGAAGGTCAGGAACGCATGCCAGAGCTTCCAGCCGCTGCTCAAGCCGCCCTCCGTGTACTGGTGGTGCAGCCCCACAGGGATTGAGAACAGCAGGAACAGCAGGAACGCTAAGCGCGCAGCAGGGTCTGAGTAAAGCTTGCCGCCCGCCAGCTTCGGCAACATCGTGTAGAGCATAATGTACGAGGGCAAGAGCCAGAAGTAGACCAGCGCGTGCCCGAAGAACCAAAACAGCGTGCGCGAAACCAGCACATTCGTTTCCCGAATCAGCCCCAGCGACAGCGGCAACATCTGGAACAGCACGGTGGTCGCCAACGGCAAGATGATCAAGAACCAGAGCGTGAAGTTAATCAGGTTGCCCAACACCGCCAGCGGCAACTTCGCCTTCGGATTAGCGCGTCGCCACGCCAGCGTGTTCGGAATCCAGTCCAGAAAGTACGGCAGTATCGAGCCAATCAGCAGCAGCGTCGCGCCGACATAGAAAGTCCAGTGCGCCACCATCGGCAGGTAGAAGGTGTATAGCACGGTGGCGCGCCCTGTGAGCATCGCCCACGCCGCCATCAGCGTGCCCCCCACCATCAGCACCCACGAGACCCACTGTACCCCAGTCTTCAACGGGCGCTGTAGCTGATGGAGCATAATCGCGTTGCCAAACGCCACCGCAAA
>CALAMM010000086.1 GCA_937925775.1 uncultured Fimbriimonadales bacterium | reverse complement strand
ACACCACCACATTCACCAACTTGCCCGGCACCACAATCACCTTGCGCGGAGGCTTGCCCTGCAAGTGCGCCTGCACGCGCGGACTCTCTAACGCCAATCGCTCCATCGCCTCGCGCGAAATGTCGGCAGGAACCATCAGCTTGTCGCGCACCTTGCCATTCACCTGAATCACCAGCTCGAACGCCTCCGCACGCGCCAACGCCTCGTCGTAGTCGGGGAAGCGCTGCTGCAGGGTGAAGCCCTCGAAGCCGTATTGCTCCCACAACTCGTCGGCGATGTGCGGCGCGAACGGCGACAACGCCAATATGAAGCACTCCACCGCCTCGCTGACCACCGCCATCGCATCCGCGCAGCAGGGCGATTGGTTCACACGCTTCCAGTACGCCTCCAAGTCGTTGAACCACTCCATCAGTGTCGCGACCGCCGTGTTGAACTTGAAGTCGGGGATGTCGTGGTGGAGTTTCTTGAGGCTGGCGTGCGTGCGCTGGCGCATTTGCCGCGCCGACTCGTCCAGCGGACACTCAGGCGATTGGCAACTCTCGTTCAAAATCACGCGCCAATCCCGCACAAGGCACGGACGAATCGCCCCCATCAGCCGCCACACGCGCCCCAAAAATCGGTACATCCCCTTCACGCCCTCTTCCTTCCACTCAATCGCCGTGTCGAACGGCGCGACGAACAACTCGTACAAGCGCAGCGTGTCCGCGCTGTAGCGATCCACAATCTCGTCGGGCGTGACGACATTGTATTTGGACTTCGACATCTTCTCCCAGACCCAAGTGAGCTGTGCCTTCTCGGCGTCGCTCATCTCGTTCAGTTGGTCGCGCCGCACGAGGATGCCGACTTCGCCCTCGCGCAGGGTCTCGTCGGGGCGCGGCGGGCGATAGGGCGTCAGCGCCAGCACCATCCCCTGATTGCGCAAGCGGTAGAACGGCTCCTTGACGGGCACGAACCCCGCGTCGTAGCCCACCTTCGTCCAGAACCGCGCGTACAGCAGGTGCATCACGGCGTGTTCCGCGCCGCCCACATAGTAGTCCACAGGCATCCAGTAGCGCACCTTCTCTTGGCTGAAGGGTTCGTGGTCGTTGTGGGGGTCGCAGAAGCGCAGGAAGTACCAGCTGCTGCAGGCGAAGCCGCCCATCGTGTCGGTCTCGCGCTGGGCAGGCTGTCCGCACTGGGGGCAGGTCGTGTTCACGAACTCGGGGATGCTCGCCAGCGGCGACTCGCCCGTGCCCGACGGCTGATACTGCTCCACATCGGGCAGCAGCACGGGCAACTGCGCTTCAGGCACAGGCACTTCGCCACAGCGCGGGCAGTGGATGATGGGGATGGGCGCGCCCCAGTAGCGTTGGCGGCTAATCAGCCAGTCGCGCAGGCGGTACTGCACCTTGCGCTGCCCAATCCCCTGCGCCTCGAACCACTCGGCAAGCCGACGCATCCCCTCGCGATTGGATAGCCCACTGAACGCGCCCGAATTCACCATCACGCCGTCGCCCGTGTAGCACGGCGGCGCGGAGTCGCCCTCGGACGACGATTCCTTCGCGTGGGAGAGGTCTTCCTTCGCGTGGGAGAAGATTTCCTTCGCGTGGGAGAGGTCTTCTTTCGCGTGGGAGAGGTCTTCCTTCGCGTGGGAGAGGTCTTCCTTCGCGTGGGAGAGGTCTTCCTTCGCGTCGGACGGCGCAATCACCACTTTGATAGGCAGTCCGTATTTGCGGGCGAAGTCGTAGTCGCGTTCGTCGTGGGCGGGCACTGCCATAATTGCGCCTGTGCCGTAGGTCATCAGCACATAGTCGGCGATGTAGATGGGCACGGGTTCGCCGTTGACGGGATTGAGGGCGTAGGCGCCTGTGAAGACGCCCGTGCGTTCGCGCTCGGTGGACTGGCGGGTGGTCTCGTCGAGGCGTCGGGCTTGCTCGCGATAGGCGTTCACGGCGTCGCGCTGCTTGGGGGTGGTGATGGCGTCCACCAGCGGGTGTTCGGGGGCAAGCACGGCGAAGGTCATGCCGAACACCGTGTCGATGCGCGTGGTGAACACGCGGAACTTGAGGTCGGGGCGTCCCTGCACCTGCATTTCGAACGCCACGCCCTCGCTGCGTCCAATCCAGTGGCGTTGCATCTGCTTGATGCCTTCGGGCCAATCCAGCGCGTCGAGGTCTTGGAGCAGGCGGTCGGCGTAGGCGGTGATTTTGAAGAACCACTGGGGCATCTCGCGTTTGTCTACGGGCGCGCTGCACCGCCAGCACTTGCCGCCTTCCACTTCCTCGTTGGCAAGCACGGTGCGGCAGCGGGGGCACCAGTTGACGGGGGCGTTCGCGCGATACGCCAGCCCACGCTTGTAGAGCTGCAGGAACCACCACTGCGTCCACTTGTAGTATTCGGGCGTGCTGGAGTTGATTTCGCGCTCCCAGTCGTAGGATAGCCCGATGAGGTTCATCTGGCGTTTATAGTTGGCGACATAGCGGGGCACGGTGTGTTTGGGGTGGGAGCCTTTGTTGATGGCTTCGTTTTCGGCGGGCAGTCCGAAGGCGTCCCAGCCCATCGGGTGCAGCACGCAATAGCCGCGCATGCGCAGATAGCGGGCGAGCGTATCGGCGGGGATATAGTTGCGGCAGTGCCCCACGCTCAGCCCGTCGCCGGAGGGGTAGGGGAAGAACTCCAGCACATAGCACTTGGGCTTGCTGGGGTCCTCTTCCGTGCGGAAGAGGTTCGCCTCGCGCCAGCGTTGTTGCCACTTCGGTTCGATTTGTTTCGGGTCGTACAGTTCCTGCATTGCGAGGGATATTGTACCTGAGGGGCTGTCATTTTGCGCCTATTATGCGCCTTCCTCGCAATCCTCCACGACGCGCTTCCATTCAACGCCAGCCGACTTCTGATAGAAGCGGATATCAAACTGACTGTTGAGAGTGCGGAGAGTGTCCCACTTCCCTTTTCCGCTAAGCTGAGGCATAGCTTCGCAGAGCGCGTTTAGTAGGGATGGATGGTTTCTCCCCAACGCTTCTATCGCCCCAACCGTCGCCCAGTACGTGAAAGGGTCTCCACCACTGAGCAGTTGGGGCAGGTGTTGGGCGAAGATGTGGAGGATTTCAGGCGTCGCCTGCGCCCCCAACGCCCCTATCGCCCCTACCGTTACGTAGTGCATGCGTTTATCACTGAGCAGTTGGGTCAAGTGTTGGGTGAAGATGGTGAGGATTTCAGGCGTCGCCTGCGCCCCCAACGCCCCTATCGCCTGAACCGTCGCCTCGCGCGTGTCGGGGTCTTGGAGCAGTTGGTTTAGGTGATTGGCGAAGATATTGAGGATTTCATGCGTCGCCTGCGCCCCCAACGCGCCTATCGCCCAAACCGTCCCCAAGCGCGTGTTGCGGTCTTTGAGCAGTTGGTTTAGGTGTGGAGTGAGGGCGTCGGCGATGCGCGCCTGCGCCTGCGCCCCCAACGCGCCTATCGCCTCCATCGCCTCCCAGTGCAGGTGTTCATCACTGAGCAGTTGGGGCAGGTGTTGGGCGAAGATGTGGAGGATTTCAGGCGTCGCCTGCGCCCCCAACGC
>CALAMM010000085.1 GCA_937925775.1 uncultured Fimbriimonadales bacterium | reverse complement strand
GTGCCCGACGCGCCGATAGAGGAGGTCGTGGCGGCGGATGTGCTGCCGACCGAAACGCTGGTGGAGACTCTCCCCGAGTCGGCTCCAGACCCTGGAGCGCCGCCTGCGTTGGAGCCTATTCCGAGTGCCGCGACGCCCGCTGAACTCCCACCGATTGTGAATCGAGGCTTTAACTGGGTACCCTTCTTGCCGTTGATTGCCTTGCTGGCGCCGCGGGGAGGTTCCGATTTCGAACCGATTCCTGAGCCTTCCAGTATGCTGGTGCTGGGCGCGGGGTTGGGGCTACTCTACCCGCTTTCACGGAGAGCGTTCAATCGCTCCCAGAATTCCAGCCAGCGCACAGGCGACTCCAACGCGCACTCTGCATAGCGCAGCGCTGCCCGAATCAGGCTCCGACATGATGCAGGGCAAGCGTCTGGGTTTAGACGCTCGCCCTGCGTCCACTGCCGAAGCAGGCTTAGTGCGTCTGCGGTCAGTTCAATCCCCTCACGCTGACGAGCACAGCGCGGGCACAGGAGAACACTCTCTGTAGGGAGGAAGCAGACGCCTTCATCCCCGAGCTCTTTTCCACACTGGGCGCATCGTCTCAGATCGGGGCAGTATCCCAGCATCGCCAGCCAGCGCCACAGCGCCCACGCCGCCGTCGGCTCTGCCGGAGCACCTGCTTCCAGTGCCTCCAGCGCGATGACCAGCGTCGCATACGCCTCAGGCTCCGCCTGCTCGTCGGGGAGCCAGCGGTCAAGTGTTTCGCACAGCGCCAGCGCGACGCTCAAGCGCTCTAAATCCGTGCGCAGCGCGAGATATCCTCGGTTAAGTTGCGGCTGCGCAATCAGTTTTTGGGCACGCCCCTCAATCACCCGTGCCTTGAGGAGATTGAGTGGCTCGGTGAGCATTCCCATCTTGCTTTGCGGCTTACGCGCTCCCCGTACCCGCAACCGCAGCTTGCCATGCGCTGGGGTCAATAAGCTGATCCACTTATCATGCTCGCCTGCGTACCAGCGGCGCAGGACGACGCCTTCCGTGAAAAT
Source organism: uncultured Fimbriimonadales bacterium (assembly GCA_937925775.1). Lineage (GTDB taxonomy): Bacteria > Armatimonadota > Fimbriimonadia > Fimbriimonadales > GBS-DC > GBS-DC. The sequence goes on along the minus strand of CALAMM010000085.1, from coordinate 10,058 downwards.
TTCACGCGCCATGCGAGGAGAATTGTACCGAAACCGCTTCTATGCGCTTCAGCCTGCCTCCACCGCTGCTTTTAGCTCGCTCAGAACGCGCATCAGCGTTTCGAGGGGTTGGTCGCCGAGCGGCGCTGTGAGTTCATCAGGCTGAGTGCGCACGCCCGTGATGGCTTTCTGCAACGCCAGCTGCCAACGCGCCTTGAGTTTGCGGTCGGGCTTGAACTTCAGCACGAGGCGCTTGCCATCCACTTCGATGCGCTGCACGCCCAGCGCGTGGGCGAGAATACGCTGCTCCATCAGTCGGATGAGGTTCTTGACGGGCGGGGGCAGCTCGCCGTAGCGGTCGCGCAGCTCGCGTACCAGCAGTTTCAGCTCCTCGCGCGTGCGGCTGCCTGCGATACGCTTGTAATAGCCCAGTCGCTGCGACACATCTGCAATATAGTCGTGTGGGATATAGGCGTGAACGGGCAGTTTGCTGGCGTCGGGCAGCTCTTCTTGCACGGGGGTCTCCAAATCCCAGCGGGTTTCGCCACGGCGCAGTCGGCGGATGGCGTCGCGCAGCATCGCCTGATACAGTTCCAGCCCCACGGAGCGCATCGCGCCGTGCTGTTCCTCGCCCAGCAGGTTGCCCGCGCCCCGAATTTCCAAGTCGCGCAACGCCAGCGCGAAGCCAGAGCCTAAATGCGAGAACTCTTTGAGCGCCTGCAGTCGCTCTTCCGCCTTTTCGCCCAGTCGCCCCGCCTTGAACAGGAAGTAAGCATATGCTTGCCGATCCGAACGCCCCACACGCCCGCGCAACTGATAGAGCTGCCCCAAGCCGAACCGCTCCGCGCCCTCCACAATCAGCGTGTTCACATTCGGCATGTCCAACCCGTTCTCGATAATCGTGGTGCTGACCAGCACATCGTACTCGCGGTTGTAGAACGCCAGGATGGTGTCTTCCACTTCGCGCGGAGGCATCTGCCCGTGCGCGACGGCGATCCGCGCGTGCGGCACCAGCTGCTGCACCCGCTCGGCGACATGCATGATGCCCTGAATGCGCGGTACGACATAAAACACCTGCCCGTTGCGTTGCAGCTCGCGGAGAATTGCCTCGCGCGTCATCCAGTCTGTGTAGGGCGCGACGACCGTGCGTATGGGCAACCTACCCGGCGGCGGGTCGGTAATCATGCTCATATCGCGTATCTCGGTCAGCGCCATATACAGCGTGCGCGGAATCGGCGTGGCGGTCATCGTCAGCACATCGACCGTGCCCCGCAGCTTTTTGAACTTCTCTTTCTGCATCACGCCGAAGCGCTGCTCCTCGTCGATAATCACCAAGCCGAGATTCTTGAACTGCACATCGTTGGAGAGCAGGCGGTGCGTGCCGATGACCATATCGATGGCGCCGGTTTTCAGTCCGTGCAGGATGCGCTTTTGCTCCGCTGGGGTAATCAACCGACTCAGTAGCGCGACCTGCACCCCGAACGGCTCGAATCGCTCCTTGAAGTTTTGGTAATGCTGATATGCCAAGATGGTGGTGGGGCACAGCAGGGCGACCTGCCGCTCCGCCATAATCGCCTTGAACGCCGCGCGGATCGCCACCTCCGTCTTGCCGAACCCCACATCGCCGATCAGCAGCCTGTCCATGGGGTGTGGCGATTCCATATCGGCTTTCACTTCCAAAATGGCGCGGAGCTGCCCCTCGGTCTCGATGTAGGGGAACATCGCTTCCATCTCGGCTTGCCAAGGGGTGTCTGCGCCGTAGGGAGGGCGAGTGGCTTTCTCGCGCAGGGCGTAGAGGCGCACCAGTTCTTCGGCGACCTCTTTCGCCTTCTGGCGGGCTTTAGCGACTGTGCGCATCCACGCCGTGCTGCTGAGACGCTTGATTTCGGGTGGCTTATCATCGGGCGCGATATACTTCTGGATACGGTCTAACTGATCGACAGGCACGAAGATGCGGTCGGGATGCGCATACTCGATGAGTAGGTACTCTCGCTTGATGCCCTCACGCTCTAAGGTGGTCAGCCCCTTGAACACGCCCACACCGTGATAGATATGCACCACATAGTCTCCTGGCTGCAAGTCCATGACAGACGCGATCGGCACGCCCTCGTTGAAGCGTCTGGGGGGCAGGCGCAGGCGGCGGTTCTCGAACAGCTCCGCGTCGGTGACGAGCACGAACTTCTGGGCGTCCCACACAAAGCCGCCGCCGAGATTGCCAGAGTGGATGATGATGGTGGCACTCTGCTCGCCTTCGGGAGGGGTCGTAGGGGCAGGGGACGCAAGGTAGTTCTCCAACGCTCGTTTCACCTGCGTCGGTCGGTCCGTGGCGATGACGATCGTGTAGCTTGCTTTGTGCCAGTTAGCGATGCGCTGCCAGATGTCTGCGCCGCTGGCGACTGTACGCAGCGAGCGCGTGCCGAGCGTGAACTCCTGCAACGACGGCATAGGGCCTCCCCTGTCGTCGCGCTCTGTGTCGTCGCCTTGCCGACGGGGTTCCGAAGCGGGCACGGGCTGTCCTAAGTCGTGCATGGCAAGCTGGCGGGTTCATTATACCTGCCGTGCGTTCGGTAGAGGGGCCTATTCAGATGCTGTAAGAGGAAATAGCCCTTCAACGCCCAGCGTACCACCGCTCGACGAACCGCCGATATTCCGCCTGCGCCTGTAGGATGGGCTGCCACCACTCTGGGTGCTGGGCATACCACAGCACCGTCTCGCGCAGCGCGGTCTCGAAATCGGCTTCGGGCTTCCAGCCGAGCGCACGGAGCTTGGAGTCGTCCAGCGCATAACGACGGTCGTGTCCAGGGCGGTCTTGCACAAACTGGATCAGGCTTTCAGGTTTGCCCAGCGTGTGCAAGATTATGCGGGAAACTTCGATGTTGGTGCGTTCGTTGCCGCCTGCGATGTTGTAGGCTTCCCCCACCTGACCGCGATGGAGTACCACATCGAGGGCGCGGATGTGGTCGCCCACATAGAGCCAGTCGCGGCGTTGTTGCCCATCGCCATAGAGGGGCAGCGGCTCATCGTGCAGGGCACGCACGGTGAAAAACGGAATGAGCTTCTCTGGGTACTGGCGCGGTCCGAAAGTGTTGCTGGGACGCACGATCAGCACGGGTACACCGTAGGTGCGGTAGTATGCTTGCGCGAGCAAATCTGCTCCTGCTTTGCTTGCGGCGTAGGGACTGCTGGGACGCAACGGCGACTGCTCGCTAAACGCGCCCTCATCCGCCGAGCCGTACACCTCATCCGTGCTGACATGCACAAAACGCTCAACGCCAAGCTGTCGCGCCACTTCCAGCATCGTGAAGGTTCCGTAGACATCCGTGGTGATGAAGGCGTCTGGGTCCAGAATCGAGCGGTCTACATGGGTCTCGGCAGCGAAGTGCGCCACATAGTCTACCCCCTCCATAGCCCGTTGCACAGTTTGCCTATCGCGCACATCGCCGTGAATGAAGGTGAAACGGGGATTACCCTCCAGCGTGGCGAGGTTCTCGCGCCTGCCTGCGTAAGTCAGCGCATCCAGCACGCGGATCTGGTAGTCAGGATACCGCTGGATAAGATACTCGGCGAAATGGCTGCCGATAAACCCCGCGCCGCCCGTAATCAGCACCGTCTTGCCCATATGCCATAGGATACCCTGCTCTTTTCCGAACCGTTTGGCACGAAAGTTGCTGTTTCGAGGAGTCGGATGGAGAGCAAAGCCTGCCCTCATAAGGAGGTTGCGACCGTAACTTATGAGGCAAGCATGGGGGGCTGAGGCAACCGCCTCAGCCCCCGTGCGCTAATAAGGGGCACACCCAGCCACCTTCTGGGAATCGTGCGCTTGGCTCCTGCAAATACCCGTACTTCGACCAGCAGGAAGCCGCAAATCTGGGACGAATATAGGTGATTGCTATGAGGCGAAATGGCTTTACCTTGATTGAGTTGCTGGTCGTTATTGCGATCATCGCCATTCTGGCGGCGATCCTGTTCCCTGTGTTCGCTCAGGCACGCGAAAAAGCGCGCCAGACCCAGTGTACGAACAACATGAAGCAGAACGCGCTCGCCGTACTCCAATACATTCAGGACTACGACGAGCGGTTCCCGATGAGCATCTACCTTGCTGTTCAGAACAACCAGCCGTGTGTCTTCCTGCTTTACAACGCCATCTACCCGTACATCAAGAACACGGATGTCGTCTTGTGTCCTTCCGACCGACAGGCGTTCGATGTGGTGGGCACATTCGGCTCGTTCGGCGTTCCAGTATGTCCTCTGCCGAACTTCCGCTACACGGGGTACATCTTCAACTGGTGCGTGTTCGAGAACGGGAATGTGCCCGGACTGATTACCCCCAACCCAGTGGTCTCGCTGGCGCAGTTGGAGTACCCTGTGGAGACCTCGATGCTATACGATGGCACTTTAGGTCCGCCAACTACCATTCAGTCGTATCTCCAAGCGCGCCACAACAGTTTGGCAGGCGCGAACTTCGTGGATGGGCATGCCCGCACTGTTAAGGGGCGTCTCCGCGAAGGCGCGAACAGCGTGGTGTCCACTTGGGATGGGAAGCAGGTACGCCTGTTCGATGTAGGCGAACGCGGTCCCTATCAGGGACAATTCAATCTTTGGGGTGTTGCTTCTCGTCGGGCAGACGGAACCCCGTGCCGCAACTGCCCGAACCGCAATGTTGCAGGCAACTGCAACTAACCGCATCTCGCTGAACGCCCCTCCTCTACCACCTTGGAGCGCTCCTTCTTCAAGACCACGCTGCGCTGGGGAGGAGGGGCGTTCGTCGCCCAGCTGGCAAGAGGAGCTTAGGCCACAACGCCACTTTGGGCATTGTGAGGTTCTCCGAATCGGGTATAATTAGCCGTCCATGCGAATACGCATCAACGGTAAGGAACGCGAGTTGCCTGAGTCAACCACTTTACTTCATCTGCTTCAAGAGCGCGGCGTCGACCCGCGCATGGTGGTAGTGGAATACAACTACGAAATCTTGCCCCGTGAACGCTATGGTGAGATTATCCTGCGCGAGGGCGACAACCTTGAGATTGTGCAAATGACAGCAGGGGGTTAGAATGCGCGTTATCGTTGTTGGAGCAGGGATTATCGGCAGCGCGATTGCATTGGCGTTGCGCCAGCGTGGTGCGGAGGTCACGCTCGTTGAAGGATACGCGGAAGGAGGGCACACCTCCGTCGCCTCGGCAGGCATGGTGAACCCCTTCAGCCTCACCCCCCATGAGACCCCCGCGATCCCTTTTTATCTGAGCAGTCTGCAGATGTACCCCGAATGGACAACTCAGCTGCGGCTGTTGACCCATATCGATGGGGAGTGGCGGCAAGGGGGCTGCCTGCGCGTCGCGCTGACCCCCACAGACGCGACGCGCCTGTTGGAGAACCTCGAATGGATTCGCCGCTACGAACCGAGCGCGACTTGGCTTGACGCGCCGACAGCGCTGGAACACGAACCCGCGCTGAGCAACGAAATTCACGGCGCAATCCACCTGCCCAGCGAGGGCTGGGTCAACACGGAACGCCTGATGCGCTCTCTCCACCGCGCAGTTCAGCTCGTGGGCGTCAACTTGTTCATCGGAACCCCCGTGCTGGGCATCGTATGCCACCAGCACCGAGTTCGTGGCGTGCGCACGGCGCATGGCGACCTCGAGGGCGATGTTGTCGTTTTGGCTGCGGGCGCGTGGACCAGCGCGCTGCTGCAGCCGCTGGGAATCTCCATACCGATTGAACCCTTGCGTGGCGTCATTTTGAAACTGGGCGATCTACCCGTGCCTATCACGAGCATACTTTCCTCATCGATGGGCTATTTGGTTCCATGCGCCGACGGCACAGCGTTGCTGGGTGCAACGCGTGAACAGGCGGGCTTTGACCTGCGTGCCCCCGCCGAGAGCTATGCCTACCTATTGCAGTCGCTCGCCCGAATCGCCCCTGCCTTGCTCAAAGCGACCATTCAGCGGGCTATGGTGGGACTGCGTCCCGACACGCCCGACCACAACCCGTACATTGGCGCAATCGACGGATACGAGGGGCTCTATATCGCTGCGGGACACGCCTATCACGGCATCTTGATGGCGCCAGCCACCGCCCGTGCCGTCGCCGAGCTGGTTCTGGACGGCAAAACGACGCTGCCCATCGAACCGTTTGCCCCCAACCGATTTACGAGGTAAAACGATGCATCCCTTTCCGGTAATCAAGCCGACGATATACGATCCAAACTCGGACGAGCCGCTGAGAATCAACGCGCCGCTGGTCGCCGAGTGGCTGGTTGAGTTCCTGCGGGACGAGGTGCAGCGGCGTCGGGGCTTCTCCAAAGCAGTGCTGGGGCTATCTGGCGGTGTGGACTCGTCGGTGGTCGCCTATTTATGTGTTCGGGCGTTCGGCGCCGAAAATGTGTATGCGTTCCTGATGCCTTACAAGACCAGCAGCCCGCAGTCGCTGGAGCATGCGATGCTGGTTGTGAACGCGCTGGGCATTCACCACCGCGTAATCGAAATCACCCCGATGGTCGACGCCTATGTGGAGCAGTTCGAGCCCGACGCCAGCCCTGCACGGATTGGCAACCTCTGCGCACGCACGCGCATGATTATTTTGTTCGACCAGTCGGCGAAGCTGAACGCGCTGCCCATCGGCACGGGCAACAAAAGCGAACGGCTGTTCGGCTATTTTACATGGCACGCGGACGATGCGCCGCCTGTGAACCCGCTGGGCGACCTGTTCAAGACCCAAGTCTGGCAGCTGGCGCGGTATCTGGGCGTGCCCGAAGTAATCGTGGAAAAGCCCGCCTCGGCAGACCTGATTGTGGGTCAGACCGACGAGGGCGATTTCGGCATCTCGTACCAGCGCGCGGACAGGATCCTATATTATCTTACGCAGGGCTATTCGCCTGAGCGACTTATCGAGATGGGGTTCCCCGAAGCCGATGTTCGCCTTGTGAAACATCGGGTGGACAGCACCCACTGGAAACGGCACTTGCCCACTGTAGCGATGCTCTCCACGACCGCCATCGGCGAGTATTATCTGAGGCCTGTAGATTTTTAGCGGTTCCGTCCACCTTCTCTTCCGCCCCTGCTACGGTCTACGCTGCGTGCTTTCGTTCGTTGCGCTGTGCCCAGCGCAGGAGGACTGCCTGAAGCATCTCAGGCTTGAACGGCTTTGCAAGGTAGTCGTCCATTCCCGCTTGGGCGCAGGCTTCGCGGTCTTCCGCCATCGCGTTCGCTGTGAGGGCGATAATTAGCGTGCGTGGCGTTCCCCGTTGGCGCTCCTGTTCCCGAATGCGCCGTGTCGCCTCGAAGCCGTCCATCTCAGGCATTTGACAGTCCATCAGGATCACCTCGAACGAGCCTTCCTCAAACAAGCGCAGCGCCTCTACGCCGTTGTGCGCCACCTGAGCGTGAACCCCCCACCGCTCCAACTGCCGCAGCACGACCTTCTGGTTCACAGGGTTGTCTTCTACCACCAGCACGCGCAGTCCCTGAAGCGCGTGTGTCGCTTCCTGCGCGTTTGCAGGGGTGTGGTCTTGCTGGGGTGTGTCTGCCTGTCGCTGTGAGGTGGCATCGGGCGCCACAATCTCAAACCAGAAGACGCTCCCTTTGCCCAGCTCACTTTGCACGCCAATCTCGCCCTGCATCATATTGACCACACGCTTGCAGATTGCCAGTCCCAGCCCTGTGCCGCCGGACTTGCGCGTGGTGGAGCCGTCTGCTTGCTCGAACGGGTCGAAAATGCGTTGCAGGCGTTCGGGAGGGATGCCGATTCCTGTGTCGCGTACTTCGAAGCGCAGGCGCGTCGCCTTCTCGGTGCGTGCGAGGGGCTGCACCGATACCTGCACGCTTCCCTCGTGAGTGAACTTGACCGCGTTGCTGACCAAGTTCAGCACGATTTGGCGCAGGCGCACAGGGTCGCCTTTGATTAGGCGCGGCGTGTCGGGCGCGATGGCGAGTGTCAGGGAAAGCCCTTTCTGCTGCGCCACAGGGAGCATAAGGCGGATGGTCTCGCGCAGCAGCTGGTGCAGGTCAAGGTCGGTCTGCTCCAACTGGAGCCGTCCTGCCTCGATGCGCGAGAGGTCTAAGATGTCGTTGAGGATGTGGAGCAGGTGTTCGGCGCTGGCGCGCGCGGTGGCGACCAGGTCGCGTCCTTCGTCATCCAGCGGCTTCTCCGCCAGCAGGTGCAGCATGCCCAAAACTCCATTCAGGGGCGTGCGAATCTCGTGGCTCATGTTGGCGAGGAACTCTCGGCGCATGCGCGCGGCGTGTTCCGCCTGCTCTTTCGCCTGTTCCAGCGCAAGGCGGGTGCGCTCGTTAAGTATCGCAATCGCTGCCATCTCCCCCAACGCACGCAACGCCTCCCTCATCGCCTGGGGATAGGCAATCTCCTCTGGGGTTCGGTAGCGCGTCAGCAGCATGAGCATACCCACGCGCTGCTCCATCTGCTGCAAAGGCGTCCACCAGACCACCTGGCTCTTCCCAAGAGGCTGAATCCGAGCCAAGCAAGGCTGCTCAAGGTGGTACTCGGCAGCAAGAAGCGTCTCCCAGTGCTTTAGTTGTTCCGTCTTGAAGTCGCCGACCGCCGCGCGCAGCCTCAAAAATTCATCCTCCAACTCCCACCAAAGAAACTCACCCGTCAGGTTTGTACCTGCGTGGGACCCCAAGACGGCGACCGCTTGGCTGAGCCGCTCTACAAGCGGAACCTGCTCCTGCGCCAGAGCAACTGCGGCGCGGTTCAGCAGCGCGGTTATCTGCTTGTGCGCTTGCTCGTACTCTTCACGCAGCACTTGATCGGTAATTTCGTGTTGCACCGATAAGTAGCCCACTAACTGCCCTTCGGCGTCGTAGATAGGTGAGTTAGTCACCTCCGCCCAGTAGTGGGTAGTGGGGTCGAACATGACCCCATTTTCGGGCGTTTTGACGGCAACCCCCTTCCGACGGTTGAGAACGCGCCCACGAAAGGTTTCGCCCCGCTTGAAAGTCTGATACATCCGCAAATAGAACTCTTTCGGCATAAAGCCGCTTTTGAGAATGCGTGGGTTCTGACCGATTGCCTCTTCGGGCGTGTAGCCAGTGATGCGCGTGAAGGCGTCGTTCACATACCGAATGCGGAATTGGGCATCGGTGATGAAAATCACCAGCGGGCTGTGCTGCACGGCGTGCTGAAAGAGGCGCAGCTCCCGCTCCAAATTTTTCTGCGCGGTAATGTCGCGCCCTACCGATTGGATCTCGATCAAGTTGCCGCGCGAGTCATAAATCGCGTGGTCGGTCCACTCTGTCCAGCGTAGCGAGCCGTCGGGGGCGTACACCCGATGCGCGTAGGTCACAATAGGGTTCTCAGGCGACAGGGACGCAATCGCCTGCTCGACAAGCGGTCGGTCGGCTTCAGGGATGAGTGGCATGAAGTTCTTGCCGACGAGTTCCTCAGGGGTTTTGTTAAAATAGCGGCAGTACGCACTGTTCACGAAGGTCAAAACGCCGTCGGGACGCCATCGACAGACGAACTCGGTGAGGTCTTCCACTATCGCTCGGAAATAGAGCGCGTAGTGTCGCTGGAGGGCACGCGCCATCACCCATGCAAGCCCTACGACGAGGGTCGCCGCCAACGCGCCGTCTAAGATGGCAGAGGCAAACGCAGGCATCATCGGGAGCCACTCATCCAGCACCAGCATAATGAAGGTCTCCACCACGAACACAATCGCGAACAGCCCCAGCATCACCCGAAAAGAGGTCAGCGATCTCATCGCCCTGCTATGGGCTTATTCCACACCTTGCGGCAATATCACACAGCGCAGGCGGCACCAACATCAAGGCATTCCCAACTCACTTGGGGATTCCCCGACTTATTGTGGCGCGTTCCAGTTGGTGAAGCTGCGCCCGTCGGGGTCGTACACGCGCCACTCGTCGGGGGTCAGCACGCGCACTCGTAGCTCGGGCGAGCGCAGTATCGCCTGCATCGAGAGGCGAGGCTCGTGCGAGTGCAGGGCGTCCTGAAACGACCGCAGCGTTGCGTACACCGCGCGTCGATAGAGCGCGTGCAGGGGCTGTAGGCGTTCGTCCGATTCGGGCACGACGATGTCGTAAGTCTCCGCTTGCTGCGCCATCCAG
>CALAMM010000084.1 GCA_937925775.1 uncultured Fimbriimonadales bacterium | reverse complement strand
GTCAGGGGAGGCTTCGTTGCGCCATACATAGGGGCGCATGAGGACACCCTGCGCGACGCACTCGCTGCACCTCCAAACGGGTACAATATTCCCCGAAAACAGGGAGGTTGTATGCAGAAGATTCGCGCAGCGATGGTGACCGATGTTGGCGGGATTGGCGATGAGTCGTTTAATGCGTCGGCGTGGCGTGGGTTGCAGCGCGCCCAGAAAGAGCTCGGCGCGGAAGTGCGCTACTTAGAATCGCGCACCGCCGCCGATTATGTGCGCAACCTCACGACGCTCGCGCGACAGGGCTTTAATGTGGTGTTTGCGGTCGGCTTCTTGATGGAAGACGCGCTGGCAAGAGTTGCCCCACGCTTTCCCAAAACTTACTTCGGTATCGTGGACGGCAAAGCGCCGAACCTGCCCAACTGCGTATCGCTGATTTTCAACGAGCAGGAGGGTTCGTTCCTGGTGGGCGCGCTCGCGGGAGCGATGACGAAGACCAATAAGGTTGGCTTCATCGGCGGGATGAATGTGCCACTCATCAAGAAGTTCGAGTACGGTTATCGCGCGGGCGTGAAGACCACCAACCCACGAGCGCAGGTACTGGTGGGCTACACGGGCAACTGGGACGATGTGAACAAGGGGCGCGAGCTGGCTCTGACGCAGTTCAATCAGGGCGCGGACATCATCTATCACGCAGCAGGACGCTGCGGAGTAGGCGTGATACGCGCCGCCGAGCAAAAGGGGAAAGGCTTCTACGCAATTGGCGTCGACAGCGACCAAGACCACCTCGCGCCTGGGCGCGTGCTGACCAGCATGATGAAGCGCGTGGACAACGCCGTGTTCGATGTGTGCCAGCGTGTGGCGAAAGGGCAGTTCAAGAGCGGTACGATTGTCTACGGCGTGCGCGAACGGGGCGTGGGGCTAAGCCCGATGCGCTACACCCGCAAGGAGGTGCCCGACCGCGTGATGAACACGATTCGTCGGCTGGAGCAGATGATTGCTCAGGGCAAGCTGCAGCCGCCCTACGACGAGGCGACCTTCAACCGCTTCCAGCCCCCAAAAGTCTAAGCTCAAGCTGCAGAAGAAAGCAGGAATCGGGGCGCAGTTGGCGTAATTAGCCCACATGCGCAGCTTGCTGGCGTTTGGGTTGAGCTATGTCGGGCTGCCGCTGGCATTGGGCGGACTGGTTTGGACAGCTCCTGCGCCACCTACGCCCTTACCACAGCAGCGCAAGGTAGACTTCGCGCGGGAAATCTTGCCGATTTTCAAAGCCTCGTGCTTCCCGTGCCACGGACCAGAGCGTCGACAGGGGGGTCTGCGCCTGAGCGACCGAGAGAGCGCGTTCAAGGGGGGCATTAGCGGGCGCGTGATTATCCCAGGCGACGCAGAGAACAGCTTGCTGGTGAAACGCATCCGCTCCGATGAAGAGGGTCCTCGCATGCCCAAAGGTATGACCGCTCTCTCGCCTGAGCAAATTGAGCTTATCAAACGCTGGATTAACGAGGGCGCGGAATGGCCCGAGGGCGCAGAGAACGCGGTTCATTGGGCATTTGTCCCACCGAAACGCCCGCCCATCCCCGAAGTGAAAAACAAGGCGTGGGTGCGCAATCCTATCGACGCTTTCATCCTGCATCGGCTTGAGCAAGAAGGGCTGTCGCCCTCGCCTGAAGCCCCGAAAGAGACGCTCATCCGACGGCTCTACTTAGACCTCATCGGGCTACCCCCTACACCTGAAGAGGTAGACGCTTTCCTGAACGACAAACGCCCCGACGCCTACGAGCGACTGGTCGACCGACTGCTGAACTCGCCCCACTACGGCGAGCGACAGGCGATTGTGTGGCTCGACTTGGCACGCTACGCCGACACCGACGGCTTCGAGAAAGACCTGCGCCGCACGATGTGGCGCTACCGCGACTGGGTCATCGACGCTTTCAACCGCGATATGCCCTTCGACCAGTTCACCATCGAGCAGATTGCAGGTGACCTGCTGCCGAACCCGACGCTGGCACAGCGCATCGCGACAGGCTTCCACCGCAACACGATGCAGAACCTCGAGGGCGGCGTAGACCAAGCGGAAGCCCACGAAAACAAGCTCTACGACCGCGTGGACACCACCGCCACCGTGTGGCTGGGCATCACGATGAACTGCGCCCGCTGCCACGACCATAAGTATGACCCGTTCACCCAGAAGGAGTATTATCAGCTGCTGGCGTTTTTCAACAACTCGAAGATTTACCCTGTGGGCGACGCGAGCGTAAGCGAGGAGAAGTGGCTGGAAGCGCAGATCCCCGCGCCCACACCTGAGCAGGAACGCCAGCTCGCCGCGCTGGAGCGAGCAATTAAGCAGCTGGAGGCGCGTGGCGTGCCTGAACCGCCAACGCTGACGCCCCAGGCAGCGAGCGCGGAGAACCATACCGCGCTCACGACGCTGGATGACGGCTCCCTGTTAGCCAGGGGAGAGACGCCCGACACGGAGGTGTACCGCCTCCGACTCCGCCTACCTCAAGGCGAGACGCGGGCAATCCTCCTCGACGCGCTACCCCACGATTCCTTACCCTACAAGGGTCCCGGACGCGCGGGCAACGGCAACTTCGTGCTGACGGGCGTGCGCCTGCAGCTGAACGGTAAAACGGTCGCGTTCAAAGAGGCGCGGGCGACGGCAAGCCAGAACGGCTTCGACCCGCGCGGCGTGCTTGAACCCGAGAATACCCACACGGGCTGGGCGCTGGACGGGCATCTTGGTAAACCCCAGACGCTCGAACTGTGGCTGGAGCAACCGCTGCGCCTGCGCCAACCTGCTGAGGCGGAACTGACCTTGGAGTGTCGCTACACTCGGCATAAAAAGCATGTGCTGGGGCGGTTCCGAGTGCGTGTGCTGAACGGCGCGACGGCACGGCTATGGACGCTTCGCCGCGACTACGAATCGCTCAAACGCCAAATCCCCACCGCGCTGGTGATGGAAGACAACCCCACAGATAAGCCCCTCACGGCGGTCGTGCGTCCGCGCGGCGAGTTCACACGGCAGGGCGAGGTTGTCGAAACCGGCGTGCCCGCCGTGCTACATCCTTTCCCCCAAAACGCGCCGCGCAACCGTCTCGGACTCGCGCTCTGGCTCGTCTCCCGCGAGAACCCGCTCACCGCGCGCGTGCAGGTGAACCGTATGTGGGCGACCATCTTCGGACGCGGCATCGTGGAAACGCTGGATAACTTCGGCACGCAGGGCGCGTACCCCACCCACCCCGAACTGCTCGACTGGCTCGCTGTGGAGTTCATGGAGCGCGGGTGGAGCATGAAGCATATCTATCGGCTGATAGTGACCAGCTCTACCTATCGGCAGAGTTCGCGGATGACCCCTGAGTTGCTGGAGCGTGACCCGAAGAACGAGCTTTACGCCCGCGCCCCGCGCTACCGCCTGCCCGCCGAGCTGGTGCGCGACAACGCGCTTGCTATCAGTGGACTGCTCAGCCGCAAAATCGGCGGACCGAGCGTGTTCCCCCCGCAGCCAGAGGGCGTGTGGGACATCCCTTACAACGCTGACCGCTGGGTGACAGACACAGGTGAGAACCGTTATCGGCGTGGGCTGTACACCTTCTGGCGACGCACTGCGCCCTATCCCTCGATGGTCGCGTTTGACGCGCACTCGCGTGAGGTGTGCGTCGCGATGCGCCCCCGCACGAACACGCCTTTGCAATCGCTGGTGCTACTGAACGACCCTGCGTATGTGGAAGCGGCTGTGGCGTTGGCGCAACGCATGGCGCAGAAAGGGAAGGGCAACCTGCAGGCGAGCCTGCGCTACGGGTTCCGCTGCTGCACCGCACGCGAACCGACCCCTGCCGAACTCCAGCGACTGGAGCAGTTGTATCACCAAATGCTTGAGCGCTATGCCCGTCAACCCGACGCGGCGCAACTGCTTGTAGGCGAGCCAAACCCCGACCGCGCCGCGCTCACGCTGGTCGCCAACGCCTTGCTCAATCTCGACGAAACGATTACCAGAGAGTAGCCCGAAGGTGAGCCACGCTGATGACCCTCGCCGATGTGGTGGTGCTTACGGGGGGCGCGCTGGCGTACCAGACGCTCTCGTACGAGGTTCCTGAATCGCTACGCACAGCCGTCGCGGCTGGTGCAGGCGTAGTGGTTCCTCTGCAAAACCGCCTCGCCTTGGGGGTCGTGGTGCGAGTGCGTGAGGAGCCGAACCATGCCCCGCAGGGGAATCTCTTCAGACCGATTGAGGGCGTTTTGAACCAGCCGCTGCTGGACGAGTCGCTGCTGAAGTTGATGCAGCTGATGGAGCGGACGCTCCTCTGCTCGCAGGCGGTGGTGGCACAGGCGGTGCTACCCGCAGGCGTTCGCTATCGGCTGCGCGTTGTCGTCGAGCTGACCGAGCCGTTGCCGCCCCTGCGCTCGCCTGCGCAACGGATGACGGCGGAGGTAATCCGACGGCATGGCGGACGCGCGAGTGTCGCGACACTCAAGCGAGAACTCGCCGCCGCGATTTGGCAGCCGGGGCTACGCGGGCTGCGCGAGAAAGGCTGTGTACGCACTCACTACGAGTTGGAGCCGCCGCCTCCGCCCCCACGCGCTGAGGCGTATATCGAGCTGGCAGCGACCCCCGACGCGCTGGATGCCTTCTTCGCAAGCGAGGCGAGGCGTGCGCCCGCGCAGACGACGCTCCTTATGCACCTGTTGGAGCACCCTGAGGGACGATTGCCCCGCACGACACTGCTACAGGCGACTAATGTCAGCGTGCAGGCACTGCGTGCGTTAGAGTCGCGAGGGCTTGTGCGCATAGTGCGCACGCACGAACCGCTTAATGTCGCGCCCAGTGTTCCCCCAGCGCTCACGCCCGCCCAGCAACACGCGGTCGGTGCGCTCACCGCCGCTTTGAGGCAGGGCACGCACCACGCATTTCTGCTTTACGGGGTCACAGGCAGTGGGAAGACGGAGGTTTACCTGCGCGCTGCTGCCGAGTGCTTGCGGTTGGGGCGCGGGGTGCTGATGCTCGTGCCAGAAATCGCGCTCACGGCACAGGTCAGTCAGGCGTTTCGCGAACGGTTCGGCACGAGCGTCGCGGTGTGGCACAGCCTGCTCTGCCCGACTGAACGCTATGCCCAGTGGCTGCGCATCCGACGCGGCGATGCGCCTGTTGTTATCGGCGCACGGTCGGCCATCTTCGCCCCGATGCCCAGCGTCGGGCTGATTATCGTGGACGAGGAACACGAGACCTCTTACAAGCAATCTCACGCGCCGACTTACCACGCACGCACGCTCGCGGAGATGCGCGCCCGCGACGCGAACGCAGTGCTGCTTCTCGGCTCCGCGACACCCGCGTTGGAGACCTTCTATCGCGCCGAGCAAGGGCAACTCCAGCGTCTGGACTTACCAGAGCGCGTCGGTGGGGCGCAACTGCCTGAAACCCAACTTGTCGATTTGCGTGGCAAGCCGTTCCAGCCAATCAGTCCCGAACTCCACGACGCGCTCCAAGAAACGCTCGCGCGGGGAGAGCAGGCGATTCTTTTTTTGAATCGGCGTGGGTTCGCGCCGATGTTGCTCTGTCGGGAGTGCGGGTACAGCCCGATGTGCCCGAACTGTTCTGTGGCGCTGGTGTACCATCGGGGGGCAGTGCCGCGCATGCAGTGTCATCACTGTGGACATCGTCAGACACCGCCCCGTGTCTGCCCGCAGTGCGAGGGGGTGGAAATCCGTCCTTTGGGCGTGGGAACGCAGCGTGTTGAGACGATGTTGCGTCAACTTATGCCCCATGTGCGCGTTGCACGGCTTGATCGCGATGCGTTCCAACGGCGTGGGCAGTACCTGCAAATCCTATCCGACTTCCGCGCGGGCAACCTGCAGGTGCTAATCGGCACGCAGATGGCGGCGCGGGGGCTGGATTTCCCGAATGTGACCCTCGTAGGCATAATCAGCGCGGACACGGGACTCTATCTGCCCGATTTTCGCGCCAGCGAGCGCGTCTTTCAACTGCTGACCCAAGTTATTGGGCGTGCGGGCAGGCGCGACAAACCCGGAC
>CALAMM010000083.1 GCA_937925775.1 uncultured Fimbriimonadales bacterium | reverse complement strand
GTAGACGGCTCCCTCTTAGAAAGTGCCAACGGCATTTCCCCTGACGGACGCTACATCGTTGGGAGCGGTTATAATGCCACTACCCAGCGCTACGAAGCCTACTTGCTGGACACATGGCGCACAGGGGACACGAATGGCGACGGCTGCGTTGACGATAACGACCTGCTGGCGGTTCTCATGGCGTTTGGAACACCGGGCAGTGGTCTCACGCGCCACGAAGATTTCAACAAGGATGGTATCGTGGATGACGCCGATGTGCTGCAGGTGCTGCTCAACTTCGGGAGCGGCTGCTAAGCGGCTATCCTGAGAACGCCTCCGTAGGGTCTCGGCTGCCCCCCGACACGATGAGGCTGAAGCTGGTGCGCTGGGGTGCGACTGTGGGGAGCGTCGGCGCGACGCCGACCTTCCTGTCTTTCTCAAACGCGCTCGCACCCTCTTGACTCTCTAACGCGCATGGTATAATAACGCACGGAGGCGAACTTATGAAACGGTATATCCTGCCTTTGGCGTTGCTGGGCGTCGCGGCGTTCCTGTTCGCGACGATGCCTTCAGGCGCGCAGTTGCGCGTCGGGCAGAAGATGCCTGAAATGACCTTCAAAGACCTCAAGGGCAACGAGGTCAAGCTCGGGGGCAAGCAAGACAAGGTGTACCTGATTGACTTCTGGGCGACCTGGTGCGGTCCGTGCCGCGCCGCAATTCCTTATCTGGAGGAGCTGCACAATAAGTACAAGGATCGCGGGCTGGTCGTGGTGGGTGTGGCGCTCGATTCGGGCACGCCCGACGAGGTGCGCGCCTTCGTGGAGCAGTATAAAATGACTTACACGGTCGTTGTGCCGCCCAACGGGGCGGAAGTGATGCGTCGGGCGCGCGTGAAAGCCTTCCCCACGATGTATATCGTGGACAAAAAAGGCATCATCCGCTACGCCGAAGAGGGCTTCTCGCCCGATTCGATGGAGGACATCCTCCGCGTCATCGGTCAGGCAATGATCGAATAAACGGTAAGGGGGAAAGCAGCCATTCAGAGGGAACTGAGAATCAATAACCGTATCCGCGCCAAAGAAGTGCGGGTCATCGATACAGACGGTAAGCAGTTGGGCGTGATGCCCCTTCGCCGCGCCCTCAAAATTGCTCAGGACAAAGGACTGGACTTGGTCGAAGTCGCGCCGACCGCGAACCCGCCCGTGTGTCGGATCTTGGACTACGGGCGCTACCGCTATGAGCAAGAGAAACTGGCGAAAGAGACCAAGAAGAAACAAAAGGGCGGGGATGTGAAAACCATTCGCCTCCGCCCCGCAATCGGTGCGCACGATATTGAGACCAAAATCCGCAACGCCAGCGAATTCTTGGAGGATGGCGATAAGGTAAAATTTGTGGTCATCTTTCGCAGTCGCGAGTTCGGGCGACCGCAGGTCGCCGAGCAGCTACTGCGCAAGTTCGCAACGGCGCTGGAGGAACACGGCGTTATCGAGAAGCCTCCCACCATGGAGGGCAGGCAAATGGTTATGGTTATCGCGCCTGCCAAAAAGCCGGGGGCAAAGCCGAAACCCGCGCCACCCAGTGAAGGAGGTTCAACGCATGCCCAAGAACAAAATGAAGACGAGCAAAACCGCCGCCAAGCGGTTCAAGCGCACGGCGACAGGCAAACTGATGCACAAGAAAGCCGGGAACAGCCACCTGTTCCTGAGTAAGTCGCCCGCACGCAAACGCCGACTCGACCTTGAAGATGAACTCTTCAAGGGCGAGTATAAGCGCGTCAACCGCCTATTAGCAGGCAAGTAAGGAGGAGAAAACGATGGCGCGAGTGAAAGGTGGAACGGTGACCCGTCGACGCCACAAGAAGATACTCAAGTTAGCCGAGGGCTACTACGGCGCGAAAAGCCGCCTGTTCCGCAAGGCGAACGAACAGGTGATGAAATCGCTTCAGTACGCCTACCGCGACCGACGACAGCGCAAACGCGATTTCCGACGCCTGTGGATTACGCGCATCAACGCCGCATGCCGACTGCACGGAATCCGCTACCACGAGTTCATCCACGCGCTCAGCGAACGAGGCATCGAGATCAATCGCAAGCAACTCTCGGAGATGGCAATCCACGACCCCGAAGCGTTCAAGATGCTCGTGGATTCCGTGCGCCCCGCCTCGTAGCACAAACATTCCTGTCCGTGCAACTGCCATAATCGCTTGGACAGGAATGTTCAAGGCTCGGCAACACGGATATTCCTGTCCGTGCCTAAGAGGCATCTTCGCTTGGACAAGAATGTCCAAGCCACGAAGCGTATGCAACCGATCCAAGCAATCTTAGCGGAAGCAGAACAAGCAATCGCTCAAGCGAGCTCCACCTCCGAGCTGCAGGAGGTGGAGACTCGTTATCTCGGCAAAAAGGGCGTGCTGAGCCAAATGCTGCGACAGGTGGGCACACTGCCGCCTGAACAGCGTCCGGCGTTTGGGCAACAAGTCAACGCGGCGCGCGAACAGCTCGAGCAGCGCTTCGCAGAACGACGCGCGGAACTGGAGCAGATTGAAATCGCCCAGCGTATCGAATCCGAGCGGCTGGATGTTACCTTGCCCGGAAGCCCCCTGCGTCCTGCCCGCCTCCATCCCCTCACACTCACTATGCGCCGCGTGAAAGCAGCGCTGATAGGACTGGGGTTTGAGTTCGTCGACGGGTATGACCTCGAAGAGTTCCGCTACAATTTTGGCGCGCTCAACTATCCCGAAGACCACCCTGCGATGGACGAGCAAAACTCGTTTCATATCGCGCCAGGCTACTTAATGCGCACCCAGACCACCAGCATTCAGGGGCGAATTTTCGAGCAGCTGCAGCGTGGCGAGCGTCAGCTCCCCTTGCGCATCGCCATCCTCGGACGTTGCTACCGCTACGAGAATGTGGACGCCACCCACTCGCATACCTTCCATCAGGTAGACGCATTTATGGTAGACGAAGGCGTGAGCATGGCACACCTAAAAGGCGTGCTGACGCAGTTCGCCCAGCTGATGTTCGGCGCGGAGGTGCGCGTGCGCTTTCGCCCCGACTTTTTCCCGTTCGTGGAGCCGGGCGTGGACTTCGCGATTTCGTGGAAAGGCGGCTGGCTCGAACTCGGTGGCGCAGGGCTTATCCACCCCAACATTCTGGAGCGGTACGGCATCGACACGGAATGCTATAGCGGCTTCGCCTTCGGGCTGGGCATCGAACGCATTCCCATGCTCCAGTACGGCGTAGACGACCTGCGCCTGTTTCTGGAAAACGACCTGCGCTTCCTGGAACAGTTTCCTATCCTGTAGCCTCTTCACCCCCTGAGGCTGTTCGAAAAAATCGGGGTTGTTTGTTTCTTTCGTCCTCACCCCCCCTTCCATATGTGCGTCAATAGAGGCGCTGACGCGACGAAAAGCACTCCACCGTAGCGTCGGCGTCCCCGCTGACGAAACCCCAAACCCGGAGCGTTGGCGTCCTCGCCGACGAAACCCCAAACTCGTAGCGTCGGTGTCCCCGCCGACGAGAACTGCTTGGACAGGACTGTCCAAGCCACATCGCGTAGTGTCGGCGTCCTCGCCGACGAACTGTGCTTGGACAGGACTGTCCAACCCACATCGCGTAGCGTTGGCGAGGACGCCGACGAACTGTGCTTGGACAAGAAGGTCCAAGCCACAGCGCGCAGCGTCGGTGCCCTCGCCGACGAATGACTACACCAACCGAGCGCAAGCGCAGGTTTCCCACTCCCTCTGCGAAGGGGGATGATTT
>CALAMM010000082.1 GCA_937925775.1 uncultured Fimbriimonadales bacterium | reverse complement strand
CTGTTGAGCGTGAACCGTATCGTGCCGATTTATCCGCTTACAGAGGGCATTCGTCAAAAGCGAATGCGTCAGATTCTGTATCGTGCGGTGCAGTACGCGCATGTTGCGCCCGAAATCCTACCGCGTAGCGTGCGTGAGCGGGTGGGCCTCCCCCCGATTCAGCAGGCGTTGCAGCAGATCCACTTTCCCGACGAAGAGTCGCAGATCGAGCCTGCCCGCCGACGGCTGGTCTTTGAAGAGTTTTTCCTCATGCAGCTCGGCGTGGGGCTCCAGCGCCGTCTCAACCAGCAGGAGCGGGGGATTGCGATGCGCATCGACGCCGACCGGCTGAACGCGCAGATCCAACGCCTTGTGCCGTTCGAACTCACCAACGCCCAAAAGCGTGTGATTCAGGAAATCTGGAACGACATGGCGCAGCCGCACCCGATGAACCGCCTGCTTCAAGGCGATGTGGGGTCAGGCAAGACCATCGTCGCCGCAGCGGCGATTCTCGCGGCGGTAGACAACCAGTATCAGGCGGCGATGATGGCACCGACCGAGATTCTGGCGGAGCAACACTATATCAACCTGCATCGTCTGTTCCAGCCGCTGGGGATTAGCGTGGAGCTGCTGGTGGGCAGGCTGAGCAATAAGCAGCGTCAGCAGGCGCGCGAGCGCGTCGCCTCAGGGCGCGCCATGGTCGCTGTCGGCACGCACGCGCTCATCCAAGAAGAGGTCAGCTTCGCACGACTGGGACTGGCAATCGTGGACGAACAGCACCGCTTCGGCGTACTCCAACGCGCCGCCCTGCGCGATAAGGGAATTATGCCGCACCTGCTGGTGATGAGCGCCACGCCTATCCCTCGCACGCTCACGATGACCCTCTACGGCGAACTCGATGTCTCCATCCTCGATGAGATGCCCCCAGGACGCAGGCCAGTCAAAACGCACTGGAAAACCCCCGAAGAGCGACTGAAAGTCTACGCAGGCGTGCGCAAACTGATCGAGGAAGGGCGACAAGCCTATGTCGTCTGCCCGCTGATTGACGAGTCGGACAAACTGCAGGTTCGCGCAGCCGAGGAGATGGCAGAACACCTCCAAAAAGATGTGTTCCCCGACCTGCGCGTGGGGCTGCTGCACGGGCGTATGAAACCTGCCGAGAAAGAGGCGGTGATGGAAGCCTTCCGCGCGGGCGAGCTGGATATTTTGGTCTCCACCACCGTGATCGAGGTGGGCGTCGATGTGCCGAACGCCGCTGTCATCGTCATCGAAGACGCCGACCGATTCGGCTTGGCGCAGCTGCACCAGCTGCGCGGGCGCGTCGGGCGCAGTGAACACCAGTCCTACTGCGTGCTGATTGCCAACCCCAAGTCGGAAGACGCGCAGCGACGCATGGAAATCATGGTACGCACCAACAACGGCTTCATTATTGCGGAGGAAGATCTCAAGATCCGCGGGCCAGGCGAGATTTTCGGCACGCGGCAGAGCGGGATGCCCTCCTTCCGCGTGGCGGACTTAGTGAAAGATATGCGCCTGCTGGAAGTGGCGCGTCAGGAAGCCTTCCGCCTCCTGGAACACGACCCTGACCTCAGTCGGCCCGAACATGCTGCGCTCCGCGACGCCGTAAACCGATTTCGCCACCGATTCGCGCTGGCCACCGTGAGTTAGCGGAGGGTGCGCTCACCCATGCAGCCACGCGACCTCGCTCTCTTCCTCCTGCGCAACCCGATAGAGCTCATCGATTGCTTGTTCGTAGGCTTTGATTTGCTCGCGCAGGGGTTCGAGCAAGGCGTCCGTGCGCGGCGCGGCGTGGCGCGGGGCGGCGCTGAGGCGAATCGTCTCCATCAGCAGGTTCTCGACGCTGGCGGTAATCACCGCGCTCTCGTTTTCGAGAGTTTGTAGCGTGCGCTCCAAGTTTCGAAAACTCGCCAGTTCACGCGCTTTCTGGCGATAGGCGCGTTGGAGCAGGGCTTCCATGTGCGGGTCGCGATTGCGTTCCAGCCTGCGTCCGAGGGCGTTCAGCTCGCGTTCCAGCTTGGCGCGGTAGGCACACCAGAGCCATTCCGAGCGTTTGAAGCTGCCGAGCGTGCCTTCTCGGAGCGCGTCCAGCGCAACGCTCAGATGATCCAGCCATGACAGCCCGCGCCGC
Source organism: uncultured Fimbriimonadales bacterium (assembly GCA_937925775.1). Classification (GTDB taxonomy): domain Bacteria; phylum Armatimonadota; class Fimbriimonadia; order Fimbriimonadales; family GBS-DC; genus GBS-DC. The sequence goes on along the minus strand of CALAMM010000082.1, from coordinate 11,137 downwards.
GCCTGACGCTCGATCTGAAGGCGCAATCGGGTCGCTTTGTAGCGCAGGTCGGCGTCCTTTGCGAGCACCTCGTCCAGTTCAGAATACACGCTTTTGACGCCCGTTATCTGCTGGAGGTTGGCGCGGATCTGCTGCACCATCTGTCGCAGGCGCAGGTGCTCCTCGCGGTAGTGGGGAAGCATGGGTGGCGTGCGTTTCCCCCAGAGATAACCTGCTGCGCCGCCGCCCACCGCCCCGACGCCGATTAACCCCAGCACCGTGAGTGTCGTCGCGGCGAACCCCCCACCGCCTGTAAGGATTAGCCAGCCTGCTGCGGCGAACACACCGCCCGAGGCACCCAAAAGCGCCCCCAGTCCGACCCGTAGCATCCCCACGATTATACCTACTTCCCGAACCTGAGGACGCAATCGCCCGCGAGACGCTGTTCATGCGCGGGGGCAAGATGGTACATCCGCGCGGGCGAGTAGCCTGGCGGGGTAGCGTCGGCGACGCTACTTTCGAAATACCCAGCGCTGCGCCCGACGCAGGCGATTCAGCACGCGCTCTTTCCCCAGCGCCTCAATCATCTCGAACAGGCTGGGGCCGGTCGTGCGCCCGCTGAGCGCGACGCGCGTGGGGTGGATCACCTCGCCTCCCTTCACGCCCAGCCACGCGATGAGCTCGCGCGTCACTCGCTCGATCTCAGGTGCCGTGAACGGCTCCAACGCCTCATAACGGCGGATGAGCTCCTCCAGCATCTGGGGGATGTGGGGCTCGCCGAACCACTTGCGCACCGCCGCCTCGTCGATGGGGTAATCCTCCTTGAAAAAGAAATCCACCAGACGCGGCGCGTCGCTGAGCAGCTTCATCTTCTCCTGCTCCAGCGGCAACACCCGCTCTACATAGGCGCGGGTCGCCTCATCCAGCTCATGCGGGATTAACCCCGCTTCCTGCAGATACGGAATACACAGCGCAATCAAGCGCTCCTTCGGCAACTGGCGGATGTAGTACCCGTTCATCCACAGCAGCTTGTCGTGGTGGAACACGAACGGGTTGTCCGAGATACGCTCGATGCTGAACAGCTGGATAATCTCCTCCCGCGAGAGGATTTCGCGGTCATCGCCGGGGTTCCAACCGCAGATTGCGAGGAAGTTGAACATCGCTTCGGGCAGGTAGCCCTGTCGGATGAACTCTGTGAACTCCACTGCGCCGTGCCGCTTAGAGAGTTTCTGCTTATCGGGTCCCAGCAGCAGGGGCAAGTGCGCGAACTTAGGTGGCTCCCAGCCTAACGCCTTGTAAAGGTTCAGGTGGCGTGGCATACTGGAGACCCATTCGTCGCCACGCAACACATGCGTAATCCCCATCAGGTGGTCGTCCACTACATTCGCAAGATGATAAGTGGGGAAACCATCGGATTTCAGCATCACGAAATCGTCGGTGAGCTTGTTCTGGAACACGGTGCGCCCGTGTATCAGGTCTTCGTATTCCACAGTGCCCTCGAGGGGCATTTTGAAGCGCACGACATAGGGCATTCCAGCGTCCTCACGGGCTTTTACTTCGGCAGGGGTGAGCCTGCGACAGCGTCGGTCGTACATGGTTTGCGCCGCGCCCTGCGCCCGCTGCTGAGCGCGCATCTGCTCGACCTCTTCAGGGGTGCAGAAACACTTGTACGCATGCCCGGCTTCCACCAACTCGTGGGCGATGCGGCGGTAAATCTCCAGCCGTTGCGACTGGTAATACGGCGCATGCGGACCGCCGACCTCAGGCCCCTCGTCCCAGTCCAGTCCGAGCCAGCGTAGCGAGTTCAGGATTGCCTGCTCGGAGCCTTCCACATAGCGATTGCGGTCCGTGTCTTCAATTCGCACGATGAACTTGCCGCCGTGATGGCGGGCAAAAACCCAGTTGAACAGCGCAGTACGGATGTTGCCCACATGGGGCAGTCCTGTCGGACTGGGCGCATAGCGCACTCGAACCATCAAGCCACGCCTCCTGCGGTTAGATTACGCATACGCCAATTGTACCTGAGACTCATCGGGCTATCCTCATCAGGTACAATCCTTATCGTTCAAGGGAGGTTGACAATGCCTATACGAGTCGGGATTAACGGTTTTGGGCGCATCGGGCGCATGACGCTCCGCGCCATTCGCAAGCATTACCCTAACGACTTCGATGTGGTCGCTATCAACGACTTGACCGACGCCTACAGCAACGCGCACCTGTTCAAGTACGACACCACTTACGGAACCTATCCGGGCGAGGTGCAGGCAGAGGAGAACGCGATTGTCATCGACGGCGACCGCATTCGCGTCTTCGCCGAGAAAGACCCTGCGAACATCCCTTGGGGCGATGTGGGCGCCGATATCGTCATCGAGTCGACGGGCGTGTTCACCGATGGGCAAAAAGCGGCGGCGCACTTGCGAGGGGGCGCGAAGAAGGTAATCATCACCGCGCCCGCCACCAACGAAGATATAACTATCGTGATGGGCGTCAACCATGAGACCTACGACCCCAGTAAGCACCATGTCATCTCTAACGCCTCTTGTACGACCAACTGCCTTGCGCCCGTGAGCAAGGTGTTGCACGAACATTTCGGCATCGAACACGGCATTATGACCACCGTCCACGCCTACACGAACGACCAGCGTATTCAAGATCAGGTGCATAAAGACCTGCGTCGCGCCCGCGCGGCGGCAGCGAACATCATCCCCACCTCGACAGGCGCGGCGAAGGCGATCCACCTCGTGCTGCCCGAGCTCAAAGGGCGCATGCACGGGATTGCCCTGCGTGTGCCCACGCTGACGGTCTCCGTTGTCGATTTGACGGTGACGCTCGCGCGCCCAGCGACGGCAGAGGCCATTAACGAGGCGTTCCGACAAGCGGCTGCGGGCGCACTAAAAGGCATTCTGGGCGTTTCGGACGCGCCACTGGTCTCGATGGACTTTCGCGGCGACGAGCGCAGCGCAATTGTGGATTTGCCGTTGACGCTGGTGATGGGCGACCGCTTGGCGAAAGTAATGGCGTGGTACGATAACGAGTGGGGCTACTCGTGTCGCGTCGCCGACCTCGCGAAATACATCGCCAGCAAGGGCTACTGAGCGACCGCTGGCTACGGTACGCGCCGTGGGGCATCCTCACGGCGCATGTGGCGCTCGCAATCGCCTACAACCTCGCTGTGCCGTTCGGCAACAACGGCTACGCCAACACGCCCGACGAAGGGGCGCACTTCCAATATGTGGCGTTCGTGGCGCAAGCGTGGCGACCGCCCATCTTCGAGGGGTACGAAGGCGTAGGCTACGAGGCGCATCAGCCACCCCTCTACTACTTTCTGGCAGCGCTGGTTTATCATGTGGTGGGCGGCGCGGGGAAGGGCGTGCGGCTGCTCTCCACCCTGTGCAGCGCAGGGGTGGTGTGGCTGGTATGGTTGAGCCTGCGCCGAATCGCGCCCGAACGCCCCACGCTCGCCCTCAGCGGGATGGGCTTCGCAGCGTTCTTGCCGATGCATATCGCTATCGGAAGCGCGGTCGGCAACGACGCGCTGACGAACCTGCTGTTCGCAGCGGTGCTATACAGGCTGCTGCTTTACCTCCTGCCTCCCACGGGAGAAGGGCAACCCCCTGCGCCGCGGAGCGTCTCCTCGCGACTCGCCACAAGTAAACTGGCTGGAGAGATGCTCATAGGGCTGTTGACAGGGCTTGCTCTCATCACCAAAGCGACGGCTCTCTTGCTCATTCCCGTCGTGGCGCTGGGCGTCCTCTGGGGGGCGCGCCTGCGCAAGCAATCGTGGGCGAACGGCGTACTCAGGGCGGGGCTGACGCTCGGAATCGCACTGGCGATTGGCAGCGGGTGGTTCGTCCGCAACGCGCTCCTGTACGAGGATCCCCTGCTACAGAAGACTTTCCTGAATGTGTTCGCTGGCACGGCGAAAGCGCAGGACTTTCTGGAGCGTGGCGCCAGTTGGGGGCAGTACCTGTATCTCGTGGCGGACTGGACTTTCCGCAGCTTCTGGTTCGCTTACGGCACGCCTCGCACAGCAAACACGGGACTGCCCAACTTTCTGCCCGACAGCGTCTACTGGGGGCTGGCGGCGTGGACGCTGATTACGCTCGTGGGCTTGATGCTGCGCCTGCGCGAGCCGATGCCCGCGGGACTACGCGCGTGGCTTGTTCTGAGCGGCGCGACTTTCGCGCTCGTGCTGGTCAGTTTCCTGCTGTTTATTCGCGTCTTTTTCCAGGCGCAGGGTCGCTATTTCTATCCCGCCCTGCTGCCGATAGCGGTGTTTCTCGCTCTGGGTTGGGAGCGGCTGTTCCCAGCGCCGCGTCGCCCCCTTGCGCAGGTCGGCTGGACGCTCACGATGCTCCTGCTGGCAATCGGCTGCTGGCAGTATCTGGGATAGGTTAGCCGTGTCGAGGCAGGCCCTCGTGTAGGAGGCGTTCGGCGCATTCCCCGATGGCATACGGTATAACCATGCCCATGCGCGAGTCTGGCTTTGATATTCAGCGCGTTATCGAGCTGATTGCTGAGCGCAAAATTGAGGAGGCGATGAGGGAGGGCAAGTTCGACGATTTGCCAGGTAAGGGCAAGCCGCTGCCGTTGGACGAGGAGTGGTTCGCCCCACCGGAGTTGCGTCCCGCCCTGCGCCTGCTGAAAAGCGCGGGCGTGCTGCCCGACTGGCTGGAGCGCGCCCGCGAGATCGAACGGTTGCGTGAAGACACTCTCCGCCTGTGGCGCATCGCCGAACGCGAGTATCCCCGCGCCTGCCAACTCAGCATCGAGCGATTCTTCGAGTGGCGCGAGTCCACCTGGCAGCGGATTGCGACCCTCATGCAGCAGGTGAACCGCCTCATCTTAGCCTATAACTGCACCGCCCCCGCGAACACCTGCCCCCAAATCCCTTTCCAGATTGAACGCGAGCGCGAGCGGTTCTACGCCCAGTTCAAACAGGAACCATCCCACCCCTAACGAATCAATTTTGGTATGCTTGACATAGAGCGCACGCATGACACGCCCTATCCGCCTCAGGAGGCGCGTATTGCCACTCGTGCGCGCTGGGACGCTTTCGCGCGGCGGCTGCGTGCGCATGTGCGGTTCGCGCTGGGGCTGACGCCCGACCTGCCCGATGCGCCGCTGCGTGCCCTAAGAGCCGAATCGTATCGCGGCGACGGCTTCCGCATCGAACGGTTCGCACTGGAGACCCTGCCCAATTTCTACCTTACGGGTAGCCTGTTCATCCCTGAGACGCCCGCGGGCAAACGCGCCCCCGCGATGCTGCAGCCACACGGGCACTTCGAACAGGGTAGGTTCAACGAAGCCGATATCCTGCGAGCGGTCGCTTTGGCGCAGGCAGGCGCGTATGTGTTGAGCTATGACATGGTCGGCTACAACGACCAGTTCCAGCTGCCGCACTGGGGTGCGGAACCTGTCGAGTGGCGGCGCTGGGGCTTCAGCCGAGCGGGATTGCAAACTTGGAACAGCCTGTGCGCGTTCGAGTGGCTGCGTCGCCAGCCCGAGATCGACCCTAAGCGTGTGGGGTGCAGCGGGATTTCGGGGGGTGGCACGCAAACCTTCCTGCTCGCGGCGTCGGAGCCGCGTCTGCACTGCCTCGCGCCCGTGAAGATGGTCTCCAGCATTATGCAGGGGGGCTGTGTGTGCGAGAACGCGCCGTTGCTGCGCCTGTTTGCAGGCAATCCGGAGATTGTGGCGCTCGCTGCACCGCGCCCGATGCTGCTCATCTCCGATTCGGGCGACTGGACACGCGACAACCCCGAAGTGGTCGCGCCATACCTCCAGCGGGTTTATCGGCTCTTCCGCGCGGAATCGCAGCTGCATCTGGCGCATTTTCAGGAGGGGCATCAGTGGGGCGCGGCGCCGCGCAGGGTCTATTACGAGTGGCTCGCCCACCTGTGGCGTCTGCCGCGCACACCGCAAGACCCCGTGTTGGCGTGGGACTCGCTCATCCCGGCGTTGCGCGTGTGGGGCGACGAGCTGCCCAAGCCTGCCGACGCCCCAACAGGGGATGCCGTGTTCCACCTGTTCCAGCAGCAGGTGCGCACGGCGATAACCCGCTGGCGGCGCACACGCCAATTCGAACCCGAAGCACGCGAAGCAATCGCGAGCATGCTGGGGCTGGAACAGGTTCAGGATGCCCTGAACGACCCGATTCCCGAAGTGTGGAAGGACGCGCTGGACACCCCCCGCGTGGCGCGCCGTGTGGTTGTGTTCGGAAACGCGCGCGCTCGGCGTTATGAGCGCGAGGGCTACGCGGTACTGCGCCTTGCGGAACTGCCCCGCGTCGCCTCGCCCAGCAGCTACGCCTACTCCACAACCTACAATCTAACGCCTGATACCGCGCGTGCCCGCGCGCTCTTGGGGCTGCTGCAGCGCCTCAAGCCGAGAGCAACGCGCCTTGCCGTTGTGGCGCAAGGGGAATGGGCAATCCTTTGCGGGCTGGCGTGCGCCCTCGCCCAAGTCTCCCTAAACGCGCAAGACGCCACCGAACCGACCCCGTTAGACCTCCCCAGCTACGAGCGCATCGGCGGCTGGGCTACGCTACAGCAACTTACCGCATCCGCTGCACGCGACAGGGTACACTCATAGCGCTGTGTTGACGCGAACCTACATTCATATTCCGGGCGTGGTCGAATCCATCGAGCGGGAGCTGTGGCTTCAGGGCGCAGAGGATTGGTACACCCTGCTGGCGACCCCAACCAAGTGGCGCCTCAGCGAACCTCACCTCAGCGCAGTGCTGCAAGGCGCTGCCACTTCCATCGAAGCATTAGAAGAAAACGACCACGCCTACTTCGCGGGCAGACTCCCCCTCAAAGAGCACTGGCGCGCCTATGAGGAGTTCCGACACAACACCGCGTATCTGGACATCGAGACCGACGGCGGCTCCCAAATCACGGTGATCGGCGTCTACGACGGCGAGGAGGTCTACCAGTTCGTCTGGGGTGAGAACTTAGAAGAGTTTCCCGATTTTATACGAGAGTTCTCGATGCTGGTGACCTTCAACGGACTGCACTTCGATGTGCCGATGATTGCCCGCAACTTTCCGGGGCTGGCGTTGGACCAGTTGCACCTGGACTTGTGTCCTGCGCTGCGGCGGCTGGGGTTGCGCGGGGGGCTGAAGCGTATCGAGCAGCAGCTGGGTCTGATTCGCGACCCCGACTTAGAAGGGCTTAGCGGACGCGAGGCGGTGTTACTATGGAAGGCGTATCGCTTGGGACACGATTCCGCGCTGGAGACACTGCTTCGCTATAACCGCGAGGACATCGTGAACCTCAAGCCGCTGGCGGGGCTGGCGTACAAGCGGTTGCGCGAGAAGACGACCGCGCTGCGCCCCGTGCGCTGAGAGGGCTGCGCCCTTGCGGGGGAACTATCCCAGCTGAAACTCTTCAGGCTTGAAGTCGTAGCGCGTGCCGGTTTCGATGGCGGTTTTCGCGCCGAGCACGCAGGTCAACGCGGGCAGGGCGTCGGCTGCGGTGCATTTGGGTTGTTCACCCGTGCGCACGCATTGCAGGAAATGCTCCAGCTCGGCGTAGTAGGCGTTGCGCTGCCCCTGCTGGGCAAGCTGCTCGCCCCGTTGCGGAGCGCGGCGCGTCGGCGTCGGCTCAATCACCACCGCGCGGCGACCGTCCACCTGCACCGTGTTCGCATCGTCTTCCCATTCTAACTTCTCGGCGTTGCGCTCGCGAAACAGTAAGCCCGAAGTCTCGTTCGTGAGGATGATGGTGCCTTTATCGCCCAAAAACCACTCGCCATAGCCATCGTGGGCGTTGCTCGTGATGCTGGTATACACCACCCGCACGCCGCCCGGATAGTTGAAGATAAGCTCCACATTATCGTACACCTCGCGCCCATCTTTCCAGTAGTCGATGCCACCATAGCCCATCACGGAGATGGGGAACGCGCCAAGAAACCAGTTCACTACATCGAGTTGATGGCTCGCCAGCTCGGTGAGCAGTCCGTGCGAGTAGTCCTTGTAGAGTCGCCAGTTGAGCAGGCGTTCGAACTTCGGGTCAGGGACGGGGCGTCGCCAACTGTTATTGCGATGCCACAGTACGCGCACATGGGTAATCTTGCCGATAACGCCCTCTTTAATGAGCCAGTACGCTTGCGTGTAAGTGTCGTTGTAGTGGCGCTGGTGTCCGATTTGGAGCAGCTTGCCTGTGCGCTGGGCGGTCTGCGCCATCTGGCGCGCCTCGTCGAGGTCGTAGGCGATGGCTTTCTCGCAGAACACATGTTTGCCTGCCTGCAGCGCGTCGATGGTCATCGGCGCATGCAAATGCAAGGGGGTCGCAATCACGACCGCTTCGATGTCCTTGCGTTCCAGCAAGGCGCGATAGTCGCTGTAGCCGTGTGCTTGGAACTGGGTGAGTTCCAAAGCGCGGATGCGATTTGGCGCATAGATGTCGCATACCGCGACCACTTCCGCGCTGGGCATACTCATTAACTGGCGCAGCAGGTTCTGTCCTTGAGCGCCAGTGCCGATTACGCCGACTTTGACCTTCTCCTGCTGGCTCGCGCGGGCGATGAGCGTGCTGAACGATGCCGCCGCCGCCGTAATCGCGCTCCGCTTCAGAAACTCCCGACGAGTAAGGCTCATAACCTAATTATAACCCAGAACACCCCCAATTTCTTACCTTCGTGGAGAGAAAACAGCAGGAATCAGCCTGAGGCGGGCGTAGTTAAAAGCGCGAGGAGGTTCACTATGCGAAGACGCGGATTCACATTGATTGAGCTACTGGTGGTCATCGCGATTATCGCCATCTTGGCGGCGATTCTGTTCCCCGTGTTTGCGCGGGCACGCGAAAGCGCACGCAAAACGCAGTGTCTCAGCAACATGCGTCAACTGGGAACCGCAATCAGCATGTATACAAACGACTATGACGAGTATTTTCCTGAGTTGGCGAGCGGTGGCTGTTGGGGGCGTGCGAGTATCGCCAACGCGCTCTGGAGCCGTCAGATTTACCCCTATGTGAAGAACAAGGGCGTGTTCGAGTGCCCTTCCGCCGCGATTTCGCGGGCTGGCATGCGATTCCGAGCGGATGAGCCTGTTCCTGAAGACCGCGAGATTAACCCGCCCCCCTGCAATAACTGGCATACAGACCGACGCGCAATGCCGATTGGGATGAACAAGTTCTTCGCGCCCTATTGGCAGTGCCGCGAGGGCGTCGACCCTGGTTGCAGCGCGTACTGGAATCCCTGCGTCACCTTTGGCATCCCAGCCTGCGACAGCTACTGCGCCTCGCAATACATCAACCATGCCCGCATCCGCGAGGCAGCTAAGATGGTGGTGCTAACGGACGGTGTGACCAGCTGCGAAGGCGGCGGTGGGTACTGGATTAATGTTTCGGGACCCGTCAACTCCTTCTTCGGGATTTCGGGGCGCCACGAAGGGCACAACATCACCTTCGCCGATGGGCATAGCAAGTGGTACCCGCTCCGCGCACCAGAGGCTTGGTTGACGCAGATCGACTCCAGACTTCGCTTGTCCACGACACAGCATCGGGGCATGGTGCAGGAGCGCGTCAACTCGGAAGCCCAGAACTTCACCTGTGTCAACTACAACCCAGCTGGGGTTCACTGGAACCCGATGGTCGCCTACCCCGGCGACAATCCGAGCATCGATCAGCGTTGCCAACCAACGATGTGAACTTGCATGGGGGGCGTAAGTCCCCCCTCCCCCTCTAATGGAGGTCTGAGCATATGAAAAAAGAGATTCCCACTTGGGCGGTTATCGTCGCCATCGTGCTGGTTTTAGGACTGGTGGGCGTGTGGTACTTTACCAGCACCAGCAAATCCACCAGTGACACTGTCGTTGAGAAGAGCTTCGGCGATGAGTCGAACCCGTTCGGCAATCAAGCCCCACCTTCAAGGCCATCGGGAGCGGGCGCGAGCGGTCCCTAACTTTGGCATATAGCCCTGTGCTGAGCGGAATGCGCTTGCCTGCGCATTCCGCCCAACTGCTGTGGCTTCCACTTTTTTGCAACGCTTACTGGCAGTAGCGGATTGTGAACGGCGCGTTCATGCCCCACGGTGCCCAGACGCCGAAGGGGTAGTTGTCGCCGTCGCCGCAGCAGGGCGGGTTAACCCAGTGGCGTGCTTCGCGTCCATCCGTGCCGGGGCGCAAACCAGGGCGCATCCATTTCACATGACCATCCATCCACAGATAGTTGCTTCCCTGTGCATGTCCGAACCAGATTTCGTTCGGCTGCCCACAGTCGATGTCGGTGTCCGCTGTGCTGTTGGGCAGGTTGCTCGCGCCTCGCGCCCGTACTTCCAGCAGAAAGAGCGCTTCAGCAGGTTGCTGCCACACCGCCAAGGCGGGATAGTCCAGCACATGCTCGCTCAGCGCGTAGCTCATGTGGAACTCATAGGTACGGCGCGGGGTGAGCACCAGCCCCCACTCAGGTAGCGGGCGCGTGCGGGGATTGGGCGACATCACTATCGGATTGCTGGGGCAGCTGAAAAAGTTGTCGCGGGGTCCCTGAATATCGCTGGGTTTCATCTTAATATAGGGGATTAGCAGAAACGGCCACCAATCCTCCTGCCAGTAGCGGTTCGGTATCGAGGGGTCGCGCGGGCGCGTGAAAAACTGCTCGTCGTAATCCTGCAGGTACATCTGTTGCGCAATCCCCAGCTGCTTGAGGTTAGCCGAACAAACCGTTTGGCGCGCTTTCTCACGCGCTTGTGCAAACACGGGGAACAGAATTGCTGCTAAAATGGCGATGATGGCAATCACCACCAACAGCTCAATCAGTGTAAAGCCTCTCCGCATGGCGTTCTCCTCCTGAAACGCCCTGAGCATACCGCTCAAAAGTTTAAGCTTGTGTTAAAAGGCAATCTAAGAAAGCGAGTGAGTTGCCCTCACCCCCAGCCCCCTCCGACAAGGGTACCAGTGTGCCCACAAATCGCCTGGGTGCAGCGCCAAGAATGGCGTCGCACCCGCGCTTGCGTGGCTTGGACATTCCTGTCCAAGCAGTTCTCGCGGGGGCTGTGGTGCTACGACGGGTGCGACGACATTCCTGTCGTCGCGGGTTTTCTTGGCAGGGATGCTTTGCGATGCCAAGAAAGGCGTCGCACCCGCGCTTGCGTGGCTTGGACATTCTTGTCCAAGCATAGTTCGTCGGCGGGGACGCCGACGCTACGCGCTGTGGCT
>CALAMM010000081.1 GCA_937925775.1 uncultured Fimbriimonadales bacterium | reverse complement strand
AAGTGGGCGGGCAGGCTGAGCGTTATCGTCAACCCATATTTAACCGATCAAAACGACTGGGTCGCCATCTGCGCATCCGCAGAGGCGAAGCCCATACTCGTGCAGGTACGGCGTCCGCCGCAGCCCACGGGGTTTGACAGTGCTGTTGCGGAAACAGAGAGGTTCTGGCGGCGGCGCATGGTTATCGGCATCGATGGACGGTATGCCGTGGCCCCAGCTTTCTGGCAAACAGCCGTACGTGTCACTAACGCATAATGCATGAGGAAGTTCTGCAACGGCTTGTCCAGCGCATAGAGCAGGGCAGCAAAACGCTTGCCTCTGCACTGCTCTACGCCGCCGAGTACGATCGTCTGCACAACACAAACCTCGCGAAGCAGCTACAATCGCGCTTCGTTCGCGAACAAGAAGAAACACAATTGCCGCGCCCGCGCAAGCGACGCAAACAGCAATGATCAAACATGTGCTGCGCTTCCTGCAGCGTCGCAAAGACGCCCCGCCCACAGAGCCGCTCGCGCGACACGGCGTAGGCGCGGGCGCAGGCTTGCTTCAAAGATTGGGTGAATATAACCCCGAATTGCGGGGCACGCAGCTCTACAAAGTCATCGACAAGATGCGCAACAACTCGCGCATCCTCGCGCTTGAGTACCTAATCACGCTGCCCATCATTTCCACGCACTGGGAAGTGCGCGCGCCCCACAACGCATCGCGCGAAGTAGTAGAGGCTTCAGAGTTGCTACAGCAACAACTCTTTGACCTGTGCAACAAGTCGCTGTACGACCTGCTGCGCCTTGCCATACTCGCCCGCTTTTATGGAGTGAGGTTCTTGGAGCCTGCCTGGGCGATTGACAGCAATATCGCACTAATCAGAGACTACATCGACATACACCCAAGCACTCTGCACTCTTTCAAATACGAGAAAGGCGAACTCGTCGAGGTCGTGCAGCTCGTTCACGACGAAGGCGCGACATCGTACATAGCGATACCTGTTGAGCGTTTGGTGCGCTTCACTTGGCGAGAAGAGGGCGGTAATGTTTTGGGATACCCAGACCTTCGTTCGCTATATCCTGATTGGTATCGGCTCGAATTCCTTTACTCCGTGCTGCAGATAGCAGCCGAGCGCGCAGGCATCGGCGCATGGCAGGCGCGTATTCCGCGCGATTTATGGGACAACAACGCTTTCCGTGAAGCGATTCACGACATACTCAAGCGCATCCGCACCCAGCAATCTGGAGCGATGACAATCCCCGAGGGCGTCGAGGTGTCCGTACTGCAAGCGATCGACAAACAGGGCATCGACGGCGTCGTCAAGATGATCGAACACTACGAAACAAACCTCGCGGCGGGCGTGTTAGCCAACATCTTACAAGTCGGCATGCGCGACATCGGTACGCAGGCGTTGGCAGAGACGCTGTTCGAGATGTTTCTGTACCAGTTGAACCAAACTGCCAGATGGCTTGCGGACAACATCAACAGACAGATATGCGCTCGTTGGCTCAAATATAACTACCCACAGCTGCCGACAAGCGATTACCCTAAGCTTCACTATACAGACCTGCGCCTGTTGCTGCGACGCGAGGCGACACTGAATGCGATTGCAAACATAATCAGAAGCGGCGTGCTTCCAACGGACGTCAATTTGCAAGACTACATCCGCGACCTGCTCTCGCTGCCGCCGCCGACGCAGGACGAGGCGGGAATTTTGCAAAATTCCAACTCGCCTCTCCCAGAGGGAGAGGGGTTAGGGGTGAGGGCAACCTCGCGCACCACAATCACGCTCGCGCGTGAGCGCGAGTCTGTCGCAAGCGCCGAGTTACGCTTCGAACGCGCCATGCGCGACTATTTAGAAACAATCGAGAAAAGCGTCGCGCCACAACTTCAAGCCGCGCTTGAAGCCGCGCGGAACGCAAGCACAGAAGATGAACGCGCACGCGCGATAGCGAAGCTACAGGCGATTGAAATACCAGCACGCGCACAGTACGAGTCGCTTATTTACGACTACCTCCGCAACTTCGCAGTCGAGGCGCGAGCAGCGCTCCAACGCGAATACAACCGCAACATCAAACCCGAATCGCTTCCGCGTTCGCTCAACCAATACTTACTTGCAAAAGCGCAGACGCTTGCGCGCGACCATTACGAACATTTGCGAGCGCAAATAATCTACACTGCGCTCGCAGAGTCGCTCAAGGCAACGCCTGTTCTGTCCACGACCGAAATCGTGCGCAACATCGCGTCGCAGCGAATTAACACAGACGCGACCGAACTTCAGCGCGAGGCTGAATCGATGCTCGAAAGAATCAACGAACAACTGATGGATGGTGAGGGCGGTGAATAGCCAAACAGAGCAGAAAATCCACGCAACCGCAACCGTCGCCTACACCGAAATCACAAACCTCGCAGAAGACCTCACCCTGCCCGAAGGCGAGTACCCCTTAGCGCAAATTATCGAGTCGCTCGACGACCGCATCTGCCCGCTTTGCGAGTGGTTGAACGGCAAGATTATACGGCGCGGCACGCAAGAGTGGGAACAGTACCGACTCCCATCACACATCAACTGTCGCCGCACATTCGCATACATCCCAGCCGATGCTGATGAAGAGCCAGACTTCACCTCACCCCCGCAAGATATTATCAACAAATACGGACACTTTCACACCGACCCGCTCAAGTACGAAGAACTCAAACTACCCGCCTACGCGGACCGCAGGCAGTTCATCTTCAGCCGATACAGCGACCCCGACACAGGCAAACGATTCTCCGTGTTGCGCTGGCTGATAGACTACGAAGACGCAATCAGACAATACACACAAGACGCCACGCTCAGAAAACTCTTCGAGATCGCCTCCATCCAACACCCGCTGCCCAAGCTGCGCACGCCACGCAACGCGCAGGAGTTCGCCGACGCCTACCAGCGCTACCAACAGTCCTACAAGGCTATCTACGAATCGATCGCTTCAAGACTTGAAGAAATCCAACACCTCAAACAAGGCGCAGACGCACGCACAACGGGGACGCTCATAATACAGGAATTCAGAATCCGCGAGCTTACACAAAAGCTTGTGCAGCGCGAAATACGCGACCTGCAAACGATATTCCGCGCGCCCAGACCTGTGCGCAAAGTTAAGTACCAACTTGTGGGGGCGTACACGCAAGAGCAAGTAGCGATGCTTGAAGAGGTGATACGAGAAGCGCGCATGTATATACCAAGCGGGCATCGCGCGACAACAGTGACAGTAGAAATCAACCCGTCGCTGAGCCGATCTCACTACTTTAAAGGCAAAATAGTGCTTGCCGCAGACTTCCTTGAGGCAGAACGTGACACAAAAGTGGAAACCTTTGTCCACGAGTATATGCACTTCTTGGAAGACATCGACGATCAACTGCGCCTGAAGATATCGAGAATCTATCAAGAACAAACGCAAGGCGAGAAACATGTATCGCTTAGGGATATACTTGGAAACTCTTATGAGCAGGGCGAGATGGCGAAACTCGACGACTTTCCACACGCGTACATGGGAAAGGACTACGGCACGGACGAGAGAGGACTACAGACAGCAACCGAAATCTCAAGCATGTTCTATACGATATATTTTAGAAAACTGTGGTTTGTGAAAAATTATAGACTACGAGAATTACAAGCGATCGGCGGACCTGATATACCGAGAGAGAGAGAACAAGAAGATGTTTGGTTAGACCGGCTGTTTGAACCATCAAGATTGAAGGCCATAACGCTCCCATTGTGGCGGGCACTCCACAATCGTCCTTAGGGTATAATACAAACGCTATGCCAGCGCGAGCATTGCTAAAAAACTACGAGTGGATCGCTTGGACTGGAGGCGAGCCTTACAAGGGCGAACCGTACTACAAGCGAGGCGATGTGATGCTTGTCGCCGACAAACCAGGTCAGCCGTGGCGCACGCCCGAAGTGCCAGAACTCGACGGAAAGGTCGGCAATTGCCCCGATTGGATGGGACCGTTTTACAAACCCGGCTTGCCGCGCGAGGCGGAGGCAAACAGGTTTCTTGCAGAAATGGCAGAGCGCAATCCGAACTTCGTCGTTCTGGAATACTTTGAAGTGCCAGAACTCGAACTCCAAAAACCTCCACTGTTTGGCGAAGACGGCAGCCCAATCGTGTTCTAATGGCCCTCAAGCTGCACATCAACATCGAGTATCCAGACGAAAAACCTTTGAGGCGGGTGTTGGTCGTCTACGAGCGCGTCAACAACCTCCAGCCCGCCTTCGAACGCATGCTCCCCGCGTTACAGCAATATTCAGAGAATTATTTTGCGCGGGGCGGCGCGTACGAGGGCAACACGCCGTTTGCGCCCCTCTCGGCGCGCTACGCAAAGTGGAAAGCGCGGCGATACCCGGGCGCGCCCATACTCACGCGCTCAGGCAGGCTCCGCGCCTCTCTCGCGTCAGTAACAAACGACAGCATCGCCGACGCCACGCGCGACACACTTGTGTACGGCACGCGCGCGCCGTACGCAATCTACCACCAATACGGCACACGCAAGATGCCTAAGCGTCCGCCATTGAAACTCTCCAAGCCGCTGGGCGCGCGCCTCATCACAATCCTGCGCGATTACCTGCTTGAACAAGGCGAAAGTGAATGACCCCCTACCGAACTACCCCCAGCGCGATACACCCGCATCTTGAATGTTGCCCAACATCTGTGAAACGGGTATAATTCGTGAACCATGGAAGGGATGCGAAAACACCGCGGAGGCAGGCGCATTCTGCTAACAGGGCATCGGCAGAGCGATAACCTGCGACGCGAGGTCATGCGTCTCAACATCACATTCACAGAGATTGCGAGCGCACTGGGCGTGGATAAATCCGACGTCTCGCA
>CALAMM010000080.1 GCA_937925775.1 uncultured Fimbriimonadales bacterium | reverse complement strand
GTCGCGGTGGTAGACCTCCTTGCGGAAGGGGATAGTTCCCGCTCTCCACTCCAGCGAGCGCACGCGGTCGGGGTTCGCGCTCTCGTAGGCATAGACGACTTTCGTGCGGTTGCCGTAGACCACTTCTTTCAGACGTCCCGTGCCCGCTTCGCGCACATAGGTCACTTCCTCGAACCCGTCGCCGCGTTTCACCCGCTCCAGTTCGTTCGCCAGATTGTACTCGTAGTGGAGCTGCTTGAGGACTTGCCCGTTGCTGCCCTTGAGGGTGAGTTGGGTAAGCAATCCCCGCTGCCAGCTGTATTCCACTGTGCCTTCTGGCGTGACCACGCTCTCCAACTCACCGGTCGCCTCACGATAGTTCCAGATGGTGGTTCGCAGCAGCTGCCCATTCGGCGCGCGCTCCTCCATCTGGAGCGGACGCCCCTCCAAGTCGTACTGATAGCGCACGGTCTTTTCAGGCGTCTGTTTCTCGCGCAGGCGTCCCCAGCTGTCGTAGCGGTAAACGATGGTCTGCCCCCGCGCGTTGGTGGCTCGTTCAATCCAGCCGAGCGCGTTGCGCTGCACAATCGCACCCTTGTCCAGTGCATTCACCACCTGCGTCGGCTGTCCGTAGGCGTCATAATGGTACTTCTGGGTGCGATGCCCTTCTGCGTCCCACGCTTCCAGCAGCAGCCCGCGCGCCTCATCCCACACATAGCTGGAAATCGCCTCTTCGCCTGTACCCGTGCCCGTCAGCTCAATCACCTTCTCCAAGTCGCCTGTCGCGTTGTAGCTGTAGAACACTCGGTACTTGCCTGCGGGCGTCAGCGCGTCGCGTACACTGCGCAGGCGGTTCAGCGCGGTGTATTCCAGTTCCACCGCCTTGCCTTGCGGGTCTTCAGCGCGAATGAGATTGCCGCGCTCATCCCAGCAGAAGGTGTAGGTCGCCCCTGCAGGCGAGGTCACGCTCTGCAGCTGATAAAGCTGGTTCCAAGCGTAGGTAGTGGTGCGCCCCAGTGGGTCAATCACACCCATCAGCCGTCCGAACGCATCGTAAAGATAAGTGAGATACCCATAGGCTCCCGACTGGACTTCTCCAACGCCAAATTGCACCCGAAGGCGCGGGTCGCCGAGAAACTGCGGGTACTCAATTGGCACGGCGCATGCCGCTACCATTCGATTTTGACCTGAACGCCCTGCAACCATATAGCCTGCACAGCGCCCGTCAGCAAGATAGTTGTACTGAGCGCCATAGCCCTCGCGGTCACGAATCTCGTACAGACGCCCGTCTAAGTAGCGGAAACGATAGGCTTTGTTCACCACAGGCGTTTCGTTAGAGTAGACCAAATCGGGGAATATTACGCTGCGTAGGAAGACCTGACCTCCCTCGACATCCTCAACTGGACCGTCCAAGCCTCCAGTTGGATAAGGGTAGTAGGTGAAGCGCCACACGCGCCCCAGCGGGTCGCGAACCTGTTTGAGACGCCCGTACCATCCTTCTGGAACGGGTCTTGCAGCGTTAGCGTCGGGTACCAAGTCGCCCGCTTGATAGTAGGACAGCTCCAGCGCGCGCCCTGTTGTGTCTACCACACGGCTCAACTGACCAGCAGGGTTATACTCCAACGACACCCCCTGATTGTGCAGGTCGCGAATCGCGACTAGTCGTCCCGAAGGATCAAATATCCAACGCACTTGCGAGGGACGGATCAGCTCATAACTGCCATCTGGCTTGCGCTGCAGGCGATCGTACACGCCCTTCATCGCCACATAGGTCCCATCAGGTTGCTCTGCAAAGTGGAGAATGCGACCATCGGGTTCGTGGAGCTCTATCCCTGCCTCGTGGGGTAGCAGTTGCGCCATATAGGTGTGCCGCCAGCCGATGCCCAGAACATGCTCACGCACATCTTGGGCGTTGTAGGTCAAGCCAAACGCCACGCCCGCTTGACCGCCCCACGCAACCAAGCCCAGTCCCACCATCAGGTTGCCGTTCACTGGGTTCACTACGCCGTAGGGGACGGGAAAACTGCCTTGCCACGGGAACGGCGTGCCGAAAGTCAGCGGTGCGGGCGCGGTCGCCTGCACATCGGTGCGGGTAATCGTCAACCAACTCCCGCCCTGCGGCGCCACAATCTGCACCGCATATCGGTTCTGCGTGGGCACAGGTACGGAGAGCACCTCCAAAGTGCGCCCTGAGAATTGCGCTTCTGTGACATACTGCTGCTGCGTCGCTAAGTCGCGTAGATACACTGTTGCGCGAAGCCCGCTGGGAGCCCCTACATAATCGCCCAACTGCACTGCAAACTGGAGCGTATACCAGCCCTGCGCAGGTCGGAATGAACCTTGCCACGGCATATCGCTAGATTGTCCCATCGAGAACAGCACAATCATCAAATCGGCGTCGTCGACGGTTCCGTCGCCGTTGAGGTCCGCATTACCGCCGCTCCCGCCCATTTGGAACTGCACTTCAAGCAGGTCGGCATCGTCTACCACGCCATCGCGGTTCACATCGCCGTTGGGTAAGGTAAAGATGGGAACATCAGGAGGGCAAACAGCGGTGTTGAGGAGAAGCGAAGTGGCAAAAGAAGACCAGAATGAGGACTCGGAAGCGGTCGTTACGCCAATACTGTTACTGGTATTTACCCCCCCCGCGCGTAGCTCAACTCTGCAGCAACACCGAGCTGAGGTGGTAAAGTCAACGACACGGTCAATAAAGCGGCGAACACATGCATCGCGCGACTGCGCGCTAACGACTGACGAATGCCTCGTAAAATACGTCCTCGCATCATCACCAAGACCTCCTTCAGCAAAGTCCCGTAAAGG
>CALAMM010000079.1 GCA_937925775.1 uncultured Fimbriimonadales bacterium | reverse complement strand
GACGCGCTGCGCCGCGAGCCGCACCCCACGCATTTCCACTTCGACAAGGCGGTGGAGGTCGCCCTGCAACTCAAGGCGCAACGCACGCTCTTCACACACCTCACCCACGACTTGGACTACGAGACCACCAACGCCGAACTGCCTGCTGGCATCGAACTCGCCTATGATGGGCAGGTGGTGACGGTCGAGTAGTCGCGGGAGCCAAGCCCCCTAAGTTCTCTATACTGCGCGGCGGGCGGAAGTACACGGTTTGGGTTCAAGCAGGGTGCAAGCGCGTCATGGGTGCGACGCCATCTCTGTCGCCGCACCCATCACCACACGCACGAACAAGGCTGTTCGTGCCACTTCGCAACGCAAGGTACAATTTGGCTACTATGCACCGCAAGCCTGTGATTGCCATCGTTGGACGCCCCAATGTCGGTAAGTCCACGCTGTTCAATCGGTTGATTGGGCAGCGTGTGGCGATTGTGGAAGACACGCCAGGCGTCACGCGCGATCGGCTCTACGGCGAAGGTAATTGGCTCGGTCAGCCGTTCGTGGTCATCGACACGGGCGGGATCCTCTTTGGCGATGACGACCCGCTCGTCGAGCAGGTGCGCGTGCAGGCGCAGGTGGCGATGCACGAGGCGGATTGTATCCTGTTTCTGGTGGATGCCCGCGACGGACTCACTCCCGCGGACGAGGAGATCGCCGACCTGCTCCGCAAAGGCAACAAGCCCGTACTCCTGCTGGTGAACAAGGCGGACAACCCCCAGCAGTGGGAGAGCCAACGCGCGGAATTTTTCGCGCTGGGACTGGGTGAACCCATCCCTATCTCGTCGATTCACGGACACAACATCGCAGAAGTGCTGGAGCGGGCGTTCGAGCAAATTCGGGCGCAGCCCGCTCCCCCTGATGAAGAAGCGGAAAGCGAGGAACCTGTCAAGATTGCGATTGTGGGGCGCCCGAATGTGGGCAAGTCATCGCTGCTGAACGCGATACTGGGGGAACCCCGCGCCATCGTGAGTGAAATCGCAGGCACCACACGCGACCCGCTCGACACCCCCTTCACATGGAAAGGACAGCCCGTCATCCTCATCGACACAGCGGGCATCAAGCGCCCCGGCAAGGTGCAGCGCTCACTGGAATACTACGCCCAAATGCGTGCGATGCGCGCGATCCAACGCGCCGATGTGGCCGTGGTGGTAATCGACGCCACCGAAGGAATCACGCACTACGATCGTCGAATTGCCCAACTTGCGGCGGACGCAGGACGCGGCCTCGTATGGGCAATCAACAAATGGGACCTCAAAGAACCGCCTGACGGGAATCTGGCGCAGCGCACGCCCATCAAAAAAGACTTCGAACGGCTAATGCAGCAGCAGGTGAAGTGGCTGGACTACGCGCCCCATGTCTTCCTCTCCGCGCTGGCTGGCAAGGGTATCGAGCCACTGCTGGACACCTGCATGACGGTCGCCGACTTTCACTGCATGCGCGTTGGCACCGGCGAGCTGAACCGCCAGATTCAGGAGTGGCTGTTCGAGCGTCCCTACACGCGCAAGGGAAAGACGCTGAAGATTTACTATGCGACGATGGCGAGCGTCCGCCCTCCCACAATCGTGCTGTTTGTGAATGAACCTAAGATGGTGCATTTTTCCTACCTGCGCTATTTAGAAAACCAACTACGCAGTCGCTACGAATATACGGGGGTCCCCATTCGGTGGGTGATTCGCGCCGCGCACGAAGAACGAGAGAAGTGAAACTTCGTGAAGCGTCGGCACGCCAAGATAGGGTATACTATCCTGCGGAGGAGAACCGAGCATGCCGATTTTGGGATACATGGGTACGCAGGAGTGGATGATTCTCCTGGTCATCGTGCTGGTGCTGTTTGGCGCGTCGCGGTTGCCTGCGCTGGCGCGATCGATCGGGGAGGCTCTGACGGAGTTCCGCCGCGCGACGCGTGCCGAAGACGAGGCGGAACAGGCGCAGAAGTGAAAACAGGCAGTCAGGCAGGCGTTTCGAAGGCTCACCCTGCGCTACCGACTCTCATCGGCTGGCAGGGAATCCGTTTGAATGCGCCGCCTGACTGGTTCCTCAAAGGCTATTCGGGTGAGTGGCGTGAGGGCTTCCTGCAAGTAGGCTCGCCTCACCGCGCGGAAATCGACCTCAAGTGGACGCGCTCCCGCCGCCCGACCGACCTGCACCATGTGCTGCACCAGTTCCTCAAACAGTTGGAACGCGCGAAGCGCAAGGCACATCAACCCTTCACTGGAACGCTCCACCCCGTAGACGAACACTGTATCGAGTTTCGCTGGCGTTCGGATGAGCGTGCTGTCGGGCGGCTCCAGCGCTACCCCGAACATCACACGATTGTGCTTATCCAGCTCCGCTCCGCTTCGCGGCACGACGCGCTGTTCCAGATTGCCCGTCCGATTTTCGAGAGCCTGCGCGTTGCGCCCGACGCGGACGGCTGGGTCGAGTGGAGCCTATATGGTCTGCACACCGCTGCGCCCGCCGAGTTTCGCCTCGAGAAATCGCAGGTGCTGGTGGGTCAGACGCGCCTGACGCTGCGCCGTCGGCACGAGCGGTTAGTCATCGAGCGCATCGCTCGGGCGGAGCAGCTGCTAAAAGGCTATGAGTTCGCCGAGTGGGTCGATCACTGGTTGCGTTGGCAGGGCTGGCGTGGCGTGCGCGAGCCGTTCACTTGGGGCGAAAACGATTTCGGGGTCCACCTACGCTCCCGCCTGAACTGGGGCGCCCTCCTAACGGAATGCATCGTCAGCCCGTTGCGCCTACGCTTGCCCGCGTGGCGCGTGCGTGCCGTCGCTTGGCTGTGTAAAGAGCGCAACACGGTGTTCCACATCCAACACTTCTCGCCGTTCCGCTCGAACCTGCTGGAGGAGGTGATGGCGCGCACAGTATGTTGCTGAAACGGCTCTTTCGGCGCAACGCACCACCGCCGCTGGAGCGCCGACAGGTGCTTCGCCTCTACCCGCTACGCAACAGCATGGTGCGCTCCGAGCAGAAGGATGACGGCGTTTACATCCTGATAGTGCCCCTGCCGCCACGCGGACTGTTCGGATGGCTCAGCAGGATTTTCAAGCTCCCACGCGAACATCGAATCGAGTTAGACGAAATCGGCAGCGTGGTCTGGGCGCTGTGCGACGGACGCCATTCAGTGGAGACCATCGTGCAACAACTGGTGCAACAGTTCAAACTGGAGCGACGCGAGGTGGAGTATTCGCTGTTCGTGTTCTTAAACACACTCGCACGGCGTGGGTTCATCGCCTATTCGAAGAAACGGCTATGAGTGCAAAGCGTTCGGGACAGGATACGATACGTAAGCAGGTGCAGTTGCCGCTGTCGGTGGCGTTTCGGATTAGCCTGCTGAACATACGGGTGCGGTTCCTGCGGGCGTTGATTACCGCGGCAGGCGTGATGCTGGGCATCGCGTTTTTCACGGCGGTACGCGCCGCCGCGCTCTACGCGCCCCCCATAGACCCAAACGACCCTGCAGCCCTCGAAGCCGCCACGCGCCAAACTTGGCTCGTGGCGATGAGCCTGCTGATGTCCGCCGTCGGCATCTCCAACTCGATGCTGATGGCGGTCACGGAGCGCTACAAGGAGATTGGCACGATGAAGTGTCTGGGTGCGCTCGATTCGTTTGTGGTGAAGTTGTTCTTTCTGGAGGCGGGGATGCTGGGGGTGGTGGCGTCGGCGATTGGCTTTCTGGTGGGCTGGGGGCTGGTGTTTTTGATTAACCTATTTCGGCAGGGTTCCGCGGTGTTTAGCGCGGCGACACCGCTGGAGTTGCTGGCGCTGCTGGGGCAGGCTATGGCGGTGGGCGTCGTATTGACCGTCGTGGCGACGATTCTGCCCGCAATCCGCGCGGCGAAGATGCCTCCCGCTGCCGCGCTGCGGGTGGAAGTGTGACGGTGTTGCGCCATAAGGGAGGGAATCTTCGCCGATGGCTTACGCCCAGTCCTCCGTGCGGGTGCGCGGCGCACGCGAGAGGAACTTACGCGCCTCCTCAGGCGTCATGCTGGGATTCTTGTGCGACAGCCCGAACAGCTTGAGCATTTTGTAGAAGGCGTCGGTATTGCGGATGAGCCCGTGGAACTCTTCGCGCCCCGCACCCAGCGCGGTAATCCATGTGTAGTCGGCGGTATGCGAGGTGCCGGTCCAGCCGTAGCCGTTGTAGTTGCTCAAAATCTGTCCGAGCAAGCCCTGCAGGTTGCGGTGCTGGCGGTTCCAGATAGGCGGGAGGTTGCCCTTAATCGCCCCCGCCAGCGCGGTTGCCTCTTCGCCGTTGATTTCGATGCCCAGCTGCTCTTTGATAATGCCGCGCACATCGTCTGCGCTGGCGGCGCTGCGCAACTTGTTGGGCAACTCCTCGAACGAGCATTTCGCGTACTGGAGCATCGCCATCGCGCTGTTCGAAGCCTCGTACTCACCCCCCATGCCGTTCAAGCCGGGGTTCGAGTTCCCGTGATCGCTGGTGATAATCAGCAGGGTATCGTTGCGTTTTGAGACGAACTCGAACGCGACTTCGATGGCGTCATCGAAGGCGAGTTGGTCCCACATGATGCCAGCGGCATCGTTCGCGTGCGCGGCGTGGTCGACACGCCCGCCCTCTACCTGTAGCAGGAACCCGTTGGGCGCGTCGCCCAGGATCTCCAACGCCTTGCGCGTCATCTCGGCAAGCGTGGGCACCGCGCGGCGCAACTCCTCAGAATGGATATGATCCACGGTGTAGGGCAGGTGCGAATCGTAGAACAGCCCCAGCACCTTCTCAGGGCGTGCGCGGCTGACGACTTGTTCGCGCGTATTCCAATAGGTGTAGCCTGCGTCCTGATAGGTTTTGATGAGGTCTTTGCCGTCTTTGCGTCGGTCAGGGGCGTAGTGGCGCAGCCCGCCGCCCATCAGCACATCCACCACATTCAGGTACTGCGGCGCGATGTCGGCTTCGTCGTCGCGTTTGGGCTGGACGGCGGCGAAGCCTGCAGGCGTGGCGTGCGTGATGCGCGTGGTGGTAACCAGCCCCACTTTTTTACCTGCCTGCTTGACAATCTGGGCAATCGGGGTCAGGCGCGTGCCGTCGGGCAGCACATTAATCTGTCCGTTGAAAATGCGGCTGCCACTGCCCCACGAACTGGACGCTGAAGCCGAGTCGGTCACCAGCGAGTTGAGCGCAGCCATATCGAAAAAGCCCAGCGTCGCCTCGGAACTCTGCAGCAGCTGGTACCAGAACGAGCCTTTGCCGCGCACCAACTTGCCGAACTCGTCGGCGAGCGAGGGAACCCCCGCGCTCATTCCATCAGAGACCATGAAAATAATGTTCTTGACACGCCCGTGGCTACGCGAGCGTCGCTGGGCGGGAGCCAGTTTCGCAAGCGCGAGCCCCGCTGTGCCAGCCAAGCCCAGCCTCAAAATCTCCCTGCGGGTATAGCGGTCATGCATGTCGGTCGCCTCCACAGTAAGGATACCTACTGGAAGTTTTAAGGGCGCGTTAAGACCAGTCCCTTCTCTGAGGTGGGGACATCGGATGCGGCGGTATTCCTGTTTTGAGTTCACTACTGCATCAGTGCGTGATGGTGCGCTGCCCTTTGTAGCATCGGCGTCCCTGCTGGTGCATACATGGAGGCAGGCGCGTGTTTCTGACCCCCTCTTTCAGGTTCCCCCTGAGGACGCTTTGCGACGCCAAAACGGGTGCGACGACAATCCTGTCGTCGCGCAATCCGTCAGCAAAACGCCCCAAGTGGCTTGGACTTTCTTGTCCAAGCATCGTTCGTCGGTGGGGAC
>CALAMM010000078.1 GCA_937925775.1 uncultured Fimbriimonadales bacterium | reverse complement strand
GTCCTATGTGTTCGAGACGCCTGACGGCGGGGTCTACAGCCTGAACGACCCACGCAATATCCCACAGATAGCGGAGTACGCCTCGCAACAAATCGATCAGTGGAACCGATTGTGGGACGCTGTTCGGTTCCGACCTGTGGGGGGGCTGGGGGTAGTGCATGCGCATACGCAAGTTGCGCCTGAGACGGCGGTTATGAGCCGATTGCGCCAGATTGAAGCGCAACGGTTCATAGAGACGCTGCGTCCGTACGCGGAGGATCCGAGCCAATTGACGCCTGAAGTGGCGTCTTCGTTGGCTCAGACCTTCGGGCTGGATCCGAACCAGCCGGAGCGTATCTACGAGATTGTCGGGTTGCTGCGCACGGAGCGTGATGAAGAGCGCGGAATGCGCCAGAAACCGAGTGCGCAGGCGTTGAAAGAGTTTTATGACCTGCTCGCTCGGAGCGCACGGGGTCAAGTGAGCCAACCCAAACGCGCGCAGGCGCGTCGGTTCTTGGACGCGCTGGAGACAGCAATCAGTGAAACGGAACGACATATTCTGAGTTTTGCGGGCGACGATGTACCAGCGGGGAACCTTGCCCAGTGGGTAGTGAGCAAGTATTCTGAGAATTCTCCCGTCCGCCCCGTTCTGCTCAATATCTTGGGCTTCCCACCTGAGATTTATGGGTTCCAGTCGCCTGTTGCAACACCAAAAGCGGTCTATGTCCATCACCTCAATCGCATAAAGGGCGCGTTGAGGGATTGGAAGGTGGGTTTAGAGACGGGGGACATGGAGAAGGCGCAACGCGCCTCGTTGAGATTGCTGCATCTTATCCCCGACGCCTACGAGGCGCCCTATCGCCCTGCGACTTATGAGGACAGCGTCTACCGTCCGTTCGTTCACGGGTACTTGCGGACGCTGCCGTTCCTGCAGAGCGCGATTCGAGAGGGGCGCGCGGAGGGGTTGGCTGCTACGCTGTTGGTGCGTGAGAACAACCAGTACCGATTGCCGACGCTCAGCGAGTACTTTGCGAAAATCAGCGGGCTGGCGCAGAACCTCGATAGAGCAAGTGGGGCGTTGTATACTCGGTTGTCGCCTGTGCTGGATGTTCTGGATACGGCGTTATCGAGCGCGGCGAGTGGGCGAGCCAGTTGGTTGAATCGTGCGGTCGTTGGTGGCGACAGGCAGACGATAGAGAGCGTTCGGACACGATTGCGCAACGCTCGTGAACGACTGAAGACTGACCCGACAGACCGTCAAGCGTGGCGTGAGATTTCTGACATCCTTCGCGGGTTCATTTCGGGCTTTCTGGACGAACACGATTTTCGGAGCGGGCGTCAGACGCCAGCGAACCTTCTGCGCCAACTCTGGGGTGATTTTTCCGCAGGCGTCCAGCTGCTCTCAAACGCGGTTCGCGGGAGCGTCAATTCCGTCTCGCCCATACTGGCAGGCTGGATACCGAACACGGCTCGTTCGCCTGTAGAGCCGTTCATGCGTTCGTTGGGTACTGCGTTAGCTATGTCCGACAGGTTCGCCCAAAGTTTGCGCCCTGTGCTTGGAGAGTACCTGTGGTACAACACGCTTTTGTTGGACGCGGAGGCGTTCCGACGGACAAACCTCATCGACCAGATTACAGCGATTGCGAGTTTTCGTGGAGTTGGAACCGACAGGAGCCTGCAGGGGTTGGGGAACCTCGCTTCAACCAATCCGATATTCTTCGCTGGCTCTACGGCATACTCGTTGGCTTCTCGCGCGTTTGGTGGAAAGACGGAAGCGTCCGACATGTTGCTTTCCCAGATGGGGAACACTGCTGACTTGGCGTTGCTGGGACCCTCAGGCATGCTGGATATTGCAACGCGGATGAACATGGGGTTCCAACGCCGACCAGGCGGGTTCACTTACAACTCGCCTTACATATACCAGAGCATCTCGCCTTGGTATGCGGAGACGATTTTGCAGAACGACCCGATGACGGCGATGTTGGCGTATAGCGCCACGCCGACGGGTCTTATTATGGACATTCCTTTGGCATTGACGACGCAGGGCGCAGGTACGGCGGCGCGCGCAGCGCGGTTCGTGCAATCTTTAGCGAGCGCAGGGCGTGCTCTTTCCCATCTTGCTCACACGGGCGGCGCGGCGGGGCAGGTTGCGCGTTCGTTGCGCCCTGCGCACCGCGCCTTTTTGCCGATGACACGAGCGTTCTACAATAGCGCTCCGTACTTAGCGATGGGGTTGCGCGGGATAGCGACCGCGCGTGGACTTGCCAATGTCTACGGCGACTTGGGCGATTTGATTGATATAGCCGAGCATGTGGAGTTGCAGCGTTTGGCGGAAGGCGGTTCGTTCAGTTGGAACGATTTTCTGTCGCCAGAGTTTGTGTTCCTGACGCTTTCGCAGCCCGATATGTTGGCGCACTTGACGCGCCCTGTTCGGAACTTTGTGAACCTCGCTTCTACGGTCGTGCGCGGTCCCTCGCCAGCGACGGAGCGGGTACTGCAATGGATTGCTCGCCCTGCAGCGATTGACCAGATACGGCAGATGTATGCGCCGAGCGAGGCTTTGACGCCCTCGGCTGAACTGTACGAGCAGTTGACCGAGCCTCTGCGCCAGCCGTTCCGTCCAGCGATGCTTCCGACGGGCTATGTGAACGATATGCCCATCTTGAGCATAGACACGGATGAGACGGGCGCGCCGTTGCTGACCGTGTTGCGACCCGATGGGCAGACCCAGATAGTCAGTTGGGATTCCGTAGAGCCATTGGCGTTGACGCCTCGCACGCCAAGCGTGAACGCAGACCAAGCAGCGAGTCTGGTACTCATGCAGGCGTTCCGTACAGGGAACAACCCGCAACCGCGCTCGCGCTGGGCTTCCAATATCGGCGACTACAGCACGCAGCAGTTGCTGGACGCCGGGCTTCTGGTGTCCGCTCCGGGCGACACCGTGATGGTGAACCCCAACCTGTACGACGCGCTGAACAAGGCGATGTTCTCCAACGAGATTACAGCGTTCGACCAAGCACTGGCGACGCAGATAGCGTGGCTGAGCGAGATTGGTCAGCACGAGGATGAGAACACTGCCTATGAAGCAGTAGAGTACGCGCGGAACCAGATTCTGCAAGACCTGCAGAAGAAGTCGCCTGACCAGCGCGCGGCTACCCGCGCGTTGCTGTTGGACGCATACCTGCGCACGATACAAGAGGGCGCCATCAGCGCAGTATTGGTACACAGTGCGCTCCATAACCTCGCTTCTGATACTCCGCAAGCCTATACGGGACAGTTTGAGCGAGCAGACGCTGAGCAAGGAAGCGCGAATGTGATTGTCGCTGTGCCTGTGAGCCGGTACATGACGGAAACGGGCGCGTTCGACATAACAGACATCATCCGCGTCAATAGCATGCTGGACGACAACATCCCGTTAGGGCTGTACCGAGATACTGCGACAGGCGAACTCTACTGGGGCGTGTCGTACGCGGACTGGACGAAGATGCGCGTGAACCCCGGTATGGCGCGTTCTATACAGGAAGCGGTAGAGAGTCTGGAAACAGGTCTCTACACGACGCCCGATGGTTCGCCCTATTTGCCTGTAGCGCAATCGTTTATGCACGCGCTGGAGACGCTCGGTCTACCAGTGCCCACGACGGCGTCCACAGCAGCATCCCCAACGGCGTCCCAAGCAGTATCTGATCCCGCGCCCGCAACAACGCCTCTAACGCCTGCGACGCCTGCACAACCTGTGAGCGTGGTCGCACCGCCTATCGGCGCGCCACTCCAAGAACCGTTTGCGCCCTCAATCACAGAACCTGTAGCGCAGCCTGTAGCACAACCTGTGGTACAGCCTGCACCACAAGAGACTGCGCAGCAACAACCTGTAGCAGAACAGCCAGTTGCGCAACAACCAGTGGTGGAGCAGCCTGCGGCGCAGGAGACGGGCGGACAGGTAGGGCAAGCGGAACAAGCGGAACAAGCGGGACAGGCGGAACGAGCAGAGCAGGCGAGTACGGTCGGGCGTGGTGGAAAGGTTCTGCAGGGCAAAGCTGAGAAACGGAGTCCGGGCGCTCGCGCTCGTCGACGCAAGCGTCGACGCGGTCGTCGTCAAGCGATAGCAACAGCGGAACCGACACAAGCGCAGGCGCAGGAAACTATAGAACCCGAAACGGAAGCGGAAGAGACGCCTGAAGAGACGCCTGAAGAAGCACTGAACCCACAACGGTTCGTACCATTCGCTCAAGTCGTCCAACGGAAACTGGACAAACGGGATTGGAAAGGCTGGGCGAAAAACATTGCTGCGCAACTTGGCGACCTTGTCTTGCCCGTTGATGTGCGCGACATGCTCAGCGATTTTGAGAAGACCAGACTCATATTTGCTGAGTATCGGTTCCGCAACGATTTGGGCAATCTGGCGCGTACACTTGCCGAAAACCCACCAGATATTGTGGAGGACACGGCGTCTACAGCGAAAGAGTTGTTGATGTACCACGCGCGTATGATAGCGAAGTCCTTAGGGCTGGAGGAGACTGATGTTCTGGAGCAGTTGCTGGACGACGCTTTAGAGGCGGAGTTGGATGTATTGTTGGGTTCGGCGGTCATTGTGCCGACGATGCATTTGGCGGGTATTGGTTCTGTTGCTCGGCGTGTGCAGAACGCGCTGGCGGAGAGGCAATCGGAAGTGCCTTATGAGGCGATTGATACGGACTTGGTTCTCTCCGCTCCGAAGACGCGCTCGTTGGTTCGGTTCCTGTTGCGTTCGGTTGTCCTTTTGCCTGAGTTGGCTGCGCGGACGACGCTGGCGGAGAAGCGAGAAGTGTTGCGGGAGTACCTGCGTTGGGAGCGGGCGACAGAGCGGAGTTGGCAGTTAGGTCAGCCTGCGGCGCGGGTAGTGGAGCAGGTGCTGGAACAAAACGCGCCTCCCGACGCGCTGGGCGAGTGGCGTTCTGTCTGGAGCCAGAGTGAGCGTATGAAGCAGTTAGACGCGACGGCGCACGGGCTGGATGTCGTGGGCGATTTGATACTCCATCACGCGCTGGACGCCAAGACACTGCTCCAAGTGTTGGAAGATACGGACGCTGTCATAGCGCGTTTGAGCGAGCGTGCGGATGTATCGGCTTCAGCGGAGCGGATGTTCCTGCCCGTGATGGAAGCGACGCTCTTGGCGCGTTTGCAGGGCGCGAGCGATGTTCAAAACTGGGCGTACGGGTTCTTCACGGGCGAAGAGACGCCCAGCACTGGGGATGAGTTGTTGGACGCACTGAGCGAGGATGCGCGTAAACCTGAGATTGCTGCGTTCACGCTGTTCAAAGATGACGGCACGGAGTTGATTTTCCTGCCGAACGGGTTCGTGCATGGTCAGCACCCGTCGAAGTTGGGTCTGAACGCTGTCGCTGCGACGGCGTTGCTGGAAGAGGTGATGCACGGGCTAATCCAACGGATACGGACGATTGCTCAAGAGACGGACAACCCTGCTTTGAAGGCGCTGGCGAGCGCGTTGATGAGCCGTGTTGAAGGCACACACGGTCTGAACGGCGTGCTAATGCCCTCGCGACCTGCTCAGGAGCTGCTCCAAGAACTGAACGAAGAGCAATACATTAGCAATCGTTTGGATACGCTCGCGCGTTGGATACTCAAGAGGCTTCGCTTGGGGTACACGCCAAACCCGTTCGAGATAGCCGTGCTGATGGATCACTATCGGCTCTACTCGCAGCGAATGAACGCGCGTCGTGATGTCGCCGCGCTGAAGAAAGTGATGAAGCCTGCCCAGTACGAGCAGTGGCTGGTCAACAGCTGGCTCCACGCTTACAGTGGCAGCGCGGATGTGCGGAAGACCAGTCCGTCCGAGTGGGCGAACGAGCCGTTCCAAAACGATCCGCCGTACCTGTTTGAGTCCAAGTTGGTTCATAGCCAGATACAAAGCCTCTATGGACACGCTAAGGGCAGTCGCAAGGGGCAAACTTTGCGTTTCCATCGGCGCGGGCGGGCGCAGAGTGTGGGAGGAGCCGACCCGAAGACAGGGCAAGTGGCAGTGAATATTAGGCTGGGGGAGGCAGGCGCGAAAATCCTACCCTATATCAAGCCTTTGAGCCGCTTTCCTGAGCTTGTCAACAACAAGGCAATTGTAGACGCTGCATCTGACGCGGTTCAGAAAAAGTTAGAGGAATATCGCAAGCAGCTTGGGGGTTCCGTACCGCCTGTATCGAAGAATGATGTGGTGCGGTTCTTGGAAAAGGCGAAACCGTTCTGGCGCGAAGCCCCCGATGGTATCGGACTGGAACTCGCTTTGGATGACGCCAAAATCATCGTCTATCTTAGAACCGTTGTTAGGACAGGAAAAGACGAGAACGGGAATCTCGTACAGGAGGTCGATTACGCAGCAGTCGAGGTTCGCATTTCGCGTCCAGAGGTCTGGTTGGAAGTTTTGACGGGCGACATGCTACCAGAGTTTACGCCCAGCCCGATACCCTTGACACGCGATCCTGCTATCGTGAACCCACGAAAGAAGAGGCAATTCCGTAATGCCATCAACAGGTTCCTGAGCGCATTTGAGCAAGCGTTTGGGACAGATGGACCCAATATGCGGATATTTGTCCCTAATGTTCAGGAACGACTGCAGTCTATTTTGAATACAATCGAAAAAGCGCTTGTCCCTCAACAGGCAATAGGAGAGCAAACCTCGCCTGTAGCTCTGCGTCCTGTGCATGCTGTGGGAGTAGGACAAAAGAATGTCACGGATGCGGTAAACATTCTTGCAACGAGCGGCGAGCTGCTGCAACTTTACATGACGGATTGGAGTAATGTACCCGGTCCAGAGTACAGTATAACGGATGTTGCGAATGCGCTTGCAGACGAAAATGCGCTGCGAAACACAATCATCTACAAACTCGTCACTTTCGATATCAACAGCAACGAACAACCACTTGGCTACTTTGTCGGCTGGCGTGTAGAAAAAGATAATCAGGTAAACACGGTCTTTGCGTTTGTGGGGTTAGAATCTGAAAGAGGATCTGTTCAAGTCTACAGACTGGATGGGAACAACGCCAGTCAAGCGGAGTTGGCTTTGGAAAGTATTGTTGCCCGATACAATGTCGCGGTACACCATCCAAGCTGGACGAGTCGCGATTTCAAAACCCGATACCCTGCCACTTCAAGAACCAAACCGGAGCGTGGTTCTGTGCAGCTGGTGCAGGTTGGGGAACATATCGGCATACAGATTGGAAAAACAGAGAAGGGTTCTCCTGTCGTGGCGACTTTCTCCATCTTTTCTGGAGTACGAGGCGCACGCGAGAATCGCGAACATCTGCACTACGAGCTGCTGACGAACCTGTCTCCGTTGTATATCGTCAGACCTGCGGGAGATGAAACAATAGACCGCGATATTCTCCAAGATGAATGGTTGCAAAGCGCGTTGAACGAGTTAACAGCACACGATGTCCAACCGGTAAGCGAGGTAGGAGAAGGGTATGAGCATATCGGGATGGGCGTCTACACAGATGGGTTAACTTACACCGTTTTGGTACCCGAGTTTTATCAGAAGTTTGCACTGGTATACCAGTTTGCGCAGATGCTCCGCCGACCACGACCTTCTTTCTTAGAGCTTCCTATAGAGAACATCGTTCGTTCCCTTAGCACTTCGCGAGTACCTGGGAACAAGACTTATCGCCGAGTTCT
>CALAMM010000077.1 GCA_937925775.1 uncultured Fimbriimonadales bacterium | reverse complement strand
AAGTTCGGTATCGCTGGCGTCGACGAGTCGCGCAACACAATCTCCTGAACGCGCTTATCCATACCGTGCCTCCGCGCCAATTGTACCCGATTTCACAAAGAGAAAGGGGCGTCGCGTGCGGTTCGCCCTCACCCCCAACCTCTCGCCTTCACATTTGGGACACTTAGTCGTCGAGCAACGCATTAAACTCGCGTTCGGCGATCCAGCGCGCCAGTTGTGTTTCCCAAGTGCGCGGCTCTAACCAGCGCAGATGAACACCGTGCCGTTCAAGGGCATGCGCCTCCATCCACGCTTCCAGCGCATTCAGGGGATTCATCGCGCGAAGGGTGGGCGCGTCCAGCAAGTTGAACGCCCAGCGTGGCGGTATATGAGCATCTAGAATATCCAGATGGTAGCCCCTGTAGATTGCTTGTAAGTG
The DNA here is from genome assembly GCA_937925775.1 of uncultured Fimbriimonadales bacterium. Lineage (GTDB taxonomy): Bacteria > Armatimonadota > Fimbriimonadia > Fimbriimonadales > GBS-DC > GBS-DC. The sequence goes on along the minus strand of CALAMM010000077.1, from coordinate 2,981 downwards.
GTGAGGGAGATGATGTGCTTGCAGGAAAGTGCTGATTTGGGGCAGGATGGCCGATTTGGGCGGGGGCGTCGGGTCAAGCATCACCACCTGCGTTTCGGTTAGGGCACGGGTAAGCGGCAGCGCACCACGTGCCCACAGGCGAGCGTCCACCAACAGCACCAGCCGTCGCCGTGCGCGCGTAATCGCTACGTTGAAGAGATTCGGCTGCTCTACCCAGCGCAAGTCGCGCTCGGTGGCGTTCTCGCCAACAATTGTAGCGAACACGAGGTAGTCCACCTCGTTGCCTTGAAAGCGGTGCGCTGTGCCGATGAGTAGCCGTTCCGACTCCAGCAGCGGACTAAGGTGCGGGTCTTGTTGCGCCGCGCGAATGAGGGCGTCCGCCGCCGCGCGATAAGGCGTGACGACACCGTAGCTGCCCTGCGGATCCGCTCGGACAAACGAGTGAACAATCTCCAGCGCGGCGGCTTGCTGGATGGGGTTGAGCCGACTGCCGAGGCGCGTGCCACGCTGCTCGCTTTCAATCAGGTGCAGGGAGAGCGCATTGGGGTCTTCGGGCGTGTGAATGCGCAGGTTCCCACCGTAGAAACGAGCATTCGCAAATGTGATAATCTGTGGCGGGCATCGGAAGTGGTCCACAAGCATCGCGTGCGCCTTGCCACCTACTAACGCATGGGCTAACTCATAGGCAGACATACCGAACTCCGCGCTGAACGCTCGACCGTGAGCATCTCTCAAGCGCGGCACGGGCGCAACCAACTTCCAACCACTGCCCGTCACATGGGGGAGCTGTTGGGGATCGCCAATAATCACGACGCGACGCGCCCGATACAGCAGTGGCACCAGCGAAGCAGGGTCGCAAGTGGACGCCTCGTCGATAATCAGCAGGTCGAACAGTCCAGGCGATAGGGGCAGATTCGTGCTTACGGTAAGGCTGGACAGCGCGATGGGGTAGCCTGCCTCGGCAAGCTTTTCGAACACGCGGTGGCGGGCGCGGCTGTCGCTCGCAAGGGCGCGTTGGAGGCGGGGCATCAGATGTGCCGTCCCGCCAATCAGTTGATCCAGCTGCTGGCGCAGAGCGCGCTGTTTGCGCAAGCGCATCCAGCGCACCGCCTCAGAAAGCGTCTGCGCCTCCGAGAGCAACTCTTGCCAAGCCCACTCATAGCGGGCGACCTGCCACCGCATCAGCAGTTGGTACCACCGCGGCGGCGCAGGCTCGTTTGAGGCAACGCGCTCGGCAGTACGGCGCAGGTGCTCCACCGCCCGATCGAATCGGCGCACAGCGGCGCGGATGAGGGCGTCGCCCCCTTGAGGCAACGACAGCGTTTTCTCGCGCAAACTCGCCTCAGCAGCAAGCTCGCCACTGCACGGAAAACGCTTCCAGCCCGCTATCTCGGACGCTAAGGCTGCCAGTTCCGCGCGCGCCTCTTGGTTGCCCGTGCGCAGAATCGCCCCGCGCCCCAGCAAGCGCTCCACCATCGCGACCGCCGTGTCGACCGCAGTATTGATACGGCTGGCAATCAGCGTTGACCTACCCCGCAGCAGCTGCTCCAACACCAGTCCCGCAATAATCCGCGTCTTGCCTGTACCTGGCGGTCCAGTGATGACCGAAATCGGCTGTTTCAAAGCGTGTGCAATCGCGACCGCTTGGCTGAATGTCGGCTCGACGGGGTTGGCGTAGGCGTTCAGAACCTCATTCAGAGTAAGTGGTTCTGTCCGAGGCGCACGGATGAGGTACTCCAGGGCGTTCCAAGGCGACAGAAAATGGATACGAACTTGAGTCAGCTTCTGCAACTCGCGCGTCAGTCCGCGATCGTAGCGCGACTCGACAGGCACAATCCACAAGGCAGGAAAATAGGAGACTGTCCCTTCGGGGGCGCGCTTCAGCGTCTCGATATCAGGACACGGTTGAGGCGCAGGCAACCCTTCACGCTCCAGGAGGGCATCGATGGTCTCGCGCAGCGCCGCAGGCGAGTTTCGCGCCGCGTGTTCCAGCAAATCGCGTATCTCCTCCAGCGTATCGGCGTCAGTATCCGCGCTGAGGATACTGCTAATCCACAAGTCCGCAGGATCGAACTGCAAGGTGCCGCGCGCGAGAGTGCCGTACACGCCTATCAACGGTTCGTGGCGTGTGCCGCGCGCAGTGGTCAATACATACGGCGCGTACACAATCGCCGTCGGTGCACGCCCTCGCTGCGCCTGAATAAGTGCCCGTACCCCCTGCAGGTCATTCAGCGACTCCCAACGCTGCTGAGACCATTCGAGAAGCGGAAGGAGCGACCACTCCAGCCGCGCCTCCAGTATGCTGAGCGTCTCTCGCCGCTCCTGAACCAAACAATGATGATAGTATTCAATTAACTCATTGAGCAACTGGCTCATTCTAAAGGATTGTACCCCCTGCTAAGAGACTATATAGGGAGCTTTCTGCGCGTCCCCCTGTTCAGGATGGGTTGGTGTGCTGTTGATTGCCCTCGCCCACTGCGTGGGCGAGGGGAACGCACCGTACCGTCGGTGTCCCCGCTGACGAACTATGCTTGGACACGAATGTCCAAGCCACGCAAGCGCAGGTGCGACGCCATTCTTGGCGTCGTAGCTCAGCGTCCCCGCCGACAAAGCGTGCTTGGACAAGAATGTCCAAACCACTGTACCGTCGGCGTCGTCACCAACGAACTACGCTTGGATAAGAATGTCCAAGCCACAGGGCATCCCCGCCGACGAATCGCGCTTGGTCAGAAATGTCCAAGCCACATTGCGTACGGAGCAGGCGCGCGGGCGGATGCGCGGCGGTGGGGGGACGGACATGCCCCTGCGGGCGTCCGCGCGGCGCAGCCGCCCAAGCCGCCTTGCCCACCTTGGCGCGCACGCGATATCGTGGAAATCCCCATCCCCCGGCGCGTATCGTAGGGGGCGTGCATCTGCAGGTACACTTTGGCTATGCTTCAAGCGTGGCTGGCGGCGGCGCGAACGCTCACTCTACGCGACGC
>CALAMM010000076.1 GCA_937925775.1 uncultured Fimbriimonadales bacterium | reverse complement strand
GCGTCCCATCAGCGTGATGATGCGTTGGTACTCGGCGTCGGTCAAGCCCATCTCGCGCCACACTTCGGGCGCACGGCGTAGCGTCGTCATCGGCAGAGAGTGTACCTAACAGCTTTTTCCGAACCGCCTCTCCAACCCCCTTGACTCTCGGCGGCTCGCGAGGGTATTATTATGTTAGCCGCATGGCACAACCACAGGTTGGGCAAGTTCTGGTTCGCGTCGGAAGCAGGGGCAGCTTCCGCGCCTTTTGACGCATCTCGGATACCCACGCGCCCCAAAAGGACGGTGAACGGATGATTTACCCAGAGACAGATGAACTCAATCAGTATCCGCGTTATATTCTGGCGTTGCTCGCTGCCGAGCGGGCGCGCCTGCTCCGTGAGGGCGCGAAACCGCTCGTGCCCGTCGACGGACTCGACTTCAATCCGCTGACCGTCGCCCTGCAAGAGATTGCCGAAGGTAAAATCCGTCCCCGAATCATCGACGAGAATACCGTGGAGGTCATCATTCACGGACCCGAACATACTTGGCAAGTCGCTCGCGATATCAAACAGCTTGGCAAGCAGACCGAAGAAGACGAAGCGTTCGAACAAGAGGCGATGCAGTTCTACGAGCAGGAGACGACCTTGCGCGATTAGCCATAATTGGTGGCGATGAGCAAACCCGACTACTATGAGGTACTGGGCGTCGGGCGAAACGCGAGCCAGGACGAGATCAAGGCGGCGTTCCGTCGGCTCGCGCGCCAGTACCACCCCGATGTCAACAAGGACGACCCCCAAGCGGAAGAGCGGTTCAAACTCATCAACGAGGCGTATCAGGTGCTTTCTGACCCCGAATCGCGCGCGGTGTACGATCGGTTTGGGCACGCGGGTGCGCCGAGCGCACCGACCGCCGACCCCTTTGGCGTGGCGGAGAACCTGTTCCAGATGTTTTTCGGTGGGGGCGTGGCGACTCGCGGGCCGATTGACGGCGCTGACCGCCGCGCCGACCTCACCATCACGCTGGAGCAGGTGCTGCACGGCGCGACGCTAACGGTGGAGGTGGAACGGCTGCGTCTGTGCGCCCGATGTAAGGGTGTGGGCGCAGAGCCGGGCACGACACCCGAACGCTGCCCCAACTGCGCTGGCTCAGGGCGCGTGCGCTTCACCCAAACCACTATTTTGGGCACAGTGACGCGCGTGGTTCCCTGCGAACGCTGCCACGGGGAGGGCGAAATCCTTCGAACCCCATGCCGAGAATGCCGCGGCGAAAAGCTCGTGCGCCGACGCGACGCCATCACAGTCCAAATCCCGCCAGGAATCGAAGACGAGACGGCAATCCTGTTGCGCGGCGAGGGCGACTCGGGCCTCCGCGGCGGGCGCGACGGCGATTTGTATGTGGTGGTGCATATCGCCCCGCACCCGCGTTTCCGACGACGCGGCGACGACCTCGCGACCCAGATTAATCTCACCTATCCCCAACTCGCGCTCGGCGACGAAGTGGAAATCGAGACGCTGGACGGCAAAATCACGCTGGAAATCCCCGAACTCACGGAACCCTACAGCGAACTGATAATCCCCGGACGCGGGCTGCCCAACGCGCGCACTGGCAAGCGCGGCGACCTGTATGTGCGCATCGGATTGAAAATGCCCAAAAAGCTCACGGACGCGCAGCGCAACCTGCTCCGCCAGTACGCCGAGTTGAGCGGCGTGCGCCTCAAAAAGTACGCCAGCGCGGAACCCACCAGCTTCTTCGAGAAGGTAAAGCGCAGCGTCAGAAGGGGGGACTGAGCCGTGCGCAAAATCGCTTCGGTGGGGATCCTCGTCGCCGATGTGGTCGCAAAGCCCGTGAGTCGCTACCCTGAGCGCGGTGTGTGCGTCCATGTGGAGCGTATGGAGCTCCATGTCGGCGGCTGCGCCTCGAACACGGGACTGGCACTGGCGAAGCTGGGCTTGCCCGTGTGTGTCGTTGGGCGCGTGGGACAGGACGCTTTTGGCGATTTTCTCCTCAACGAGTTGCAACGACAGGGCGTGGACACGCGCGGCGTCCGACGCACCCCCACCGCAGGCACTTCCAGCACGATGGTGATGGTGCATCCCGATGGCGAGCGCTCGTTTATCCATCACATGGGCGCGAACGCCGAGTTCTGCCCTGACGACATCGACTGGGCGATGCTTGCCGACTGCGCGATTTTCCACCTTGCAGGCGCGTATCTGATGCCGCGCATGGATGGCATGCCTGCGGCGCAGGTACTCCAAGAGGCGAAACGGCGCGGGATGATTACCTGCCTCGATACCACTTGGGACGCCAGCGGGCAGTGGATGCGCCTACTCCAGCCCTGCCTGCCTTACTTAGATTACATCACCCCGAACTACGGCGAGGCGAGCATGCTCACGGGGGAAACCGACCCCGAAAAAATCGCCGACCGACTCTTAGCCGAGGGGGTCGGCACTGCCGTCATCAAGATGGACGCACGCGGGTGCTTCGTTAAGAACCGGGCGATGGCGTTCCATCTGCCTGCATGCTCGGTGGAGGTGGTCGACATGCTTGGTGCGGGCGACTGTTTCACGGCGGGCTGGTTAGCGGGCATCTCGATGGGCTGGGAGTTGCGGCGCACGGCGCGGCTGGCGAACGCGGTCGGTGCGCTCTGTGTGTCCGCGCTCGGCGCCACAACGGGTGTCCAACCGCTCAAGGAGACCCTCCAGTTTATGGCGCGGTGCTGCCCTGAATGAGCGGGGCGTTACGCCGGCTCTGGTCGCCCGTAGTCGCGCATGATGGCTTGGATTTGCTCCACAAGGCGCGCGGCCTCCTCGTAGGGGCGTTGCCAGATGTTGCGCCCGAAAATCAGTCCAATTGCGCCCGCCTCCATCGAGAGGCGCACCTTGTGTAGCACATCGGCGTCGTTGCCTTTCTCGCCACCTGACAGCAGCACGAAGGTGTTTACTGCCGAGTTCACCACGCGCTGGATGCGCTGCTCGTCGTTCTCCTCCAGCTCGTTGTAGGGTTTCGGGTGCTTGGCGCGCTCTTCGGGTGGGGCAAGCTTGGGGAAGTTAATCTTCACGATGTCCGCGCCGAGTTCGGCTGCGGTGCGCGCGGCGTAATCCACTGCCCAGAGGCTGTCGCGTCCGCCTTTTGCTTGCACCGCCTCGCCACGCGGATACGCCCACACAATCAGCGGCATGCCATACGCCTCCGCCGCGGCGCGCACCTCCATAAACTGACGGAAATCCTCGTCCTGACGCGGCGAGCCGACATAGAGGGTGTAGCCAACCGCGTCCGCGCCCAGCCGCACCGCATCCTCTACACGCGAGTTCAAGGGCGACAACGCCTGCGCATCCGAAGGAATCTCCGTCTTACCGTTCAGCTTCAAAATCAGCGGTATCTTGCCCGCGAATTTTGCGATGTATTTCTCCGCAATACCGTACTGGAACGCCACCGCCGAAAAGCCCAAATCGATCGCCAGTCGGCAGATATAGTCGGGGTCGCCCGACGGCGGATAGGGGAAAAAGTCGCGGGGTCCGTGCTCCAGCCCCTGATCGTAGGGCAACACCATCAGCGTCCCGTTGCCGATACCGTACTTATACATCATGCGGTACAGGCGTGTGCGCTTGCCTGTGCTCAGATGGGGTAAATCGCTCAAGGAAAGCCGTTTCGCTGGCATAGTTGTAACCATCGTTCCACCTCGCTACAGGGGATTATACCTGTTTTTGTTCCAGAATCCACGCGATTGCTTGCACCGCCAGCAGGTAGCTGTTTGCGCCAAAGCCGCTGATTGTGCCCACGCACACAGGAGCGATCAGGGAGCGGCGTCGGAACGGCTCGCGGGCGTGGATGTTGCTCAGATGCACTTCGATCGTGGGAAGCCCGACCGCGCAAATCGCATCGCGCAGGGCGACGCTGGTATGGGTGTACGCGCCTGCGTTCAGGATTACGCCCTCTGCCCAAGTGCGCGCTTGATGCAGCGTGTCAATCAGCGTCCCCTCGTGATTAGACTGCACCGCGTGCAGCTCGATTCCCAGCGACTGGGCGAACTCAGTGGCGCGTTGCACGATGCGCTCCAGCGTTTCAGTGCCGTAAATCGCAGGCTCGCGTTCACCCAACAGGTTCAGGTTCGGACCGTTCAGCAACAGCACTTTGCGCATCGGCGGATATTGTACCGCGTGTCCAGCCCTCACGGCAGGAAATACGGCGCATGCCTCGAACGACTCAGTCTGCTATGCGGTTTCCGAAGGCGTTTCTGTGGGGTGCGGCGACGGCGGCGTATCAGATTGAAGGCTCGCCCTTGGCGGACGGCGCAGGCGCATCCATCTGGCATCGGTTTAGCCATACGCCCGGCACGATTCTCAACGGCGACACGGGCGATGTCGCCTGCGACCACTACCATCGTTGGCAAGAAGATATCGAATGGATGAGGCGACTGGGGTTGAACGCCTATCGCTTTTCGGTGGCGTGGGCGCGCGTGCTGCCCACGGGGCGCGGCGTCGTGAACCAGAAAGGACTGGACTTCTACAAACGCTTGGTGGACGGCTTGCTCCGCGCGGGCATCACACCGATGATTACCCTGTACCACTGGGATTTACCCGCCGAGCTGCAGGATCTGGGCGGCTGGGCGAACCGCGACTGCGCGAAGTGGTTCGCCGACTACGCTTGCCTGATGTTCCGCGCACTGGGCGACCGCGTGCCGCTCTGGGCAACGCTCAACGAACCGTGGGTTGTGATGGCGCTGGGCTACCTCTGGGGGCAACACGCGCCTGGCATGCGCGACATCGGCGCCGCCGCCAAAGCAGGACACCACATGCTCCTGGCGCACGGCAAAGCGGTGCAAGCCTTCCGCGCAGAAAGCATCCCCAACGCCCAAATCGGCATCGTCACCAACCTCGGCCCCCAACAGCCCGCCAGCGACAGCCCGCAAGACCAGATGGTCGCCACCCTATGGCACAACTTCATCAACCGCTACTTCTTAGACCCCATCTTCCACGGCGAGTATCCCGACACTATCATCAACTTCATCGGAGAATTTGCTCCCAAAGTCGCGCCCGACGATATGCGCATCATCCAGACCCCCATCGACTTCTTAGGCGTGAACTACTACACGCGCAATGTGCTGGCTTACGACGCCAGCGACCCCATCGGCTCCCGTACCGTCCATCAGGAGGGCAAACTCTACACCGAGATGGGCTGGGAGGTCTATCCAGAGGGCTTGTATGAGATCCTAAAGTGGGTGCAGGCAGAGTACGGCGACATCCCCATCTACATCACGGAAAACGGCGCAGCGTTCCCCGACACACCGAACGCGCAGGGCGAGGTGGACGACCCACTGCGCGTGGAGTACCTCAAAGCGCACCTGGAGCAAGCGCACCGCGCCCTGCACGACGGCGTCCCCCTCAAAGGCTACTTCTACTGGTCGCTGATGGACAACTTCGAGTGGGCGTTCGGCTATAGCAAGCGGTTCGGACTGCTCTATGTGAACTTCGAAACGCAACAACGCCTCATGAAGTCCAGCGGGCACTGGTACGCAGAGTTTATCGCAAAACAACGCAGCTAACCAACTGCCCAGCAAATCACTATTTCCCTGCATCCTCGCGAAAAATGTGCTATAATACAGTATCTTTACCAACGGAGGCTGATTGACCATGCGAAAGGCGATACTTTTCGGGATCGTTGGCATGCTTGCGCTAACCAGCGCAGCTACAGCACAGACCCTTGTAGACCGACTCATCCAGACCGGCAAAATGTCCTTCCGATTGAACAACTCCGAGTACTACATTCGCATTGGTGACCAGTGTACCATCCCTGCGGCAGGGGGTGGCTTGGGCGACCAGAACCCCATCTGCGTGGAGCTGCAAGACCTGAACGGCGATGGCATCGCGCTGGATTTCCAGATTACCATCAACCAGATGGTAAACACGATACAGTCGAACGAGACCGTGACCTTCTACGGAACGCCTGTTGGCGGTAATCAGGTCCGCTGGCAGGGCAGCCACACTTTCGACCCGCCAGCATGCGCCTTTATTGGTGGCTCAGTGAATCAGTGGTTCCAGCTGAACGAGGTCTACGGCGATTTCACCATGGAGATTAGGGAAGTAAGCAGCTGCTCGCCAGACCCGTACGGCTGTATCCTCTGCGGCGTAGACCTGATGCTGGCGACTCCCGCGATTAACCCGCCTGATGAGAATGTGAACTATCTTGGCTTCAACGGCGTGGTTCGTCTTGCAGGCAACAGCTGCGACACGGGCGGCCCCCTGCGCGCCTGTGCGCGTACCTACTCGATTAATGCGGTCGCCTACAGCGGCGGTCTACGACCGCGTGGCGATGTGAACGACGACTGCACCATCGATGACGCTGATTTGCTGATAGTGTTGTTCAACTTCGGCGGCAGCGGCAACGGTGATGTGAACCGCGACGGCGTGGTGGATGACGCCGACTTGCTGGTGGTGCTGTTCAACTTCGGCGCGAGCTGCGGTAGCTAACGCCGTCAGACCTCCTCTCCTGCTCGAGAGGAGGTCCTTCTCTTATCGGGAACTTTCCAGCAGGAATCTTGACAACGAGGCAGACTCTTAACTTTACGAGGAGGTAACCGAACGATGCGGTATCGTGGGTTCACACTAATTGAGCTTTTGGTCGTTATCGCGATTATCGCCATCTTAGCGGCGATACTGTTCCCTGTGTTTGCGCAAGCGCGTGAGAAGGCGCGCCAGACCCAGTGTATCAACAACATGAAGCAGGCGGGACTGGGTGTGATGCAGTATATTCAGGACTACGACGAGACCTACCCGATGAGCGTCTATCGGGCGCGGAACCAGCAGAACCAAGAGTGCGCCTAC
>CALAMM010000075.1 GCA_937925775.1 uncultured Fimbriimonadales bacterium | reverse complement strand
GCCATCGAGCAGCCTCGCTGGGCTTGGCAACCTACACAAAGCACCGAGCCGTCTCCCGGCACACTAAGCATAGAGGAGCAGGAGGGGGATTTGATTGAATCGCTCCGTCGGCGCGGGCATAGCGTGCGCACAACGCCGCTGGGCACGCACCCCAGCGCTGTGCAGGTAATTCAGCAGCTCGGTGCGTGCTACTGTGCTGGCTCCGACCCGCGCGCCGAGGGGCAGGCAGGAGGTTGGTGATGCGGAAACGCTGGTTATTGCACCTTGCAACGCACGGCGTACTCTTGTCGTTGCTGACGCTTTTCATGCTGCCCATTCTGTGGATGCTCTCCACTTCGCTCAAGCCCGACGAGGAGTTGTTCACCGAGACAATCCGCTGGGTTCCGCAGCGCATCGCGTGGGAAAACTACCAGATTGCGCTGACCACCTTCCCCTTTTGGCAGTATCTGCGCAACACGCTGACGATTGCTACGCTATCCGTGCTGGGCACAGTGCTGAGTTGCCTGCCGCCTGCATATGCGTTCGCGCGCATGCGCTGGCGCGGACGCAACTTCTGGTTCTGGGCAATGCTCAGCACGCTCATGCTGCCCCCGCAGGTCACCTTGCTGCCCGTGTTTCTGCTCTTCCGCTGGCTCGGCTGGGTAGACACCTTCCTCCCCCTGATTGTCCCCGCGTTTCTGGGCAACGCCTTTTTGATTTTTATGCTCCGCCAGTTCTTCATTACCCTGCCTCAAGAACTTATCGACGCTGCCCGATTGGATGGCTGCAGCGAGTGGACAATTCTGTGGCGGCTGATTGTACCGATGTCCAAGCCCGCCATAGCGACAGTCGCGCTCTTCGCGTTCGTGTGGGCGTGGACGGACTTCATGGGACCGCTGATTTACCTCAACGACTCCAGCAAGTTCACGCTGGCGGTGGGGCTCCAGTATTTTCTGGGGCGACATGGCGAGCAGTGGAACCTGCTGATGGCGGCGGCGACCGTCGTGACGGCGCCACTGGTGGTGTTGTTCCTCTTCACGCAGCGGGCGTATGTACGCGGAATCACGCTCACAGGGCTGAAAGGGTAGAATCGCGCGGGATGATTGCGCCGCGGTGGTGGTTTGACCTCAAGCAGTATCAGGCACATCTGCAGCGGTATTCCGACGAGGAGCTGCTGGATGTCTATTTTCACATCCACCCCATTCGGTATCGGGCGCACTACTTGTGCGTGTTGCGCGAGTTGCGTCGGCGCGGGATTAAGCCCCAGATTGCCTGTCGGCCCTTCGCAGATGTGCGCTGGGCGCTTCCCCAGTGGGTGAGCGCGTTGGGCTGGCTGGGGCGATCGCCGATCGGCTCGCGGGCGCTGTTCGGGTTGCTGACGCTGGCGCTGTCGTTCCTGCTGACAGGGCTGTTTCTGACCCCGCTCTGGCTCGTGCCAAAGTTGATTCGCTACTTAGACCCGTTCACGGCGCTGATACTGCTGATGGGGATGGTGTGGGCGTGGGGGCTGGGCGTCGGACTGACGGGGCGTGCGGGCGCGCGGGGCGGCTGGTTTCTGCTGGCAATACTGGGCGGCAGCGCCTCGCTTTGGCTCTTTCTGCAGACGCAGGCGTTTGCACGCATTGTGGAAGCAGTGCGCCAGCCCCTGCACGGCGGCGGAGGCGGGTGGGGGCTTTGATAACCCCCCGCAGGAATCGGGCGCGCGCCCGCGAACCAATCCGAATATGATGAACACGGCACCGCGACAGCTCCGACTGGCGTTCGGTGAGCATCCGCCCACGCAAATGAGCATCACTTGGCAAACCGAGCGCCCTGTTGAGAACCCGCTTGTCGAATACGGCACGACGCCCAGCTTGGGCATGCGCGTCGCCGCCGAACGCATAACCTACCCCTATGAAACCGGCGTCCTCTACCGCGCCCTGATGACCCATCTCAAGCCCGGTCAACGCTACTATTACCGCGTGGGCAGCGAGGCGGGCGGCTTCTCGCGCGCCTACACTTTTCGCACCCCCCAGCAGGGCCCCCACGATTTCACCTTCACCGCCTTTGCCGACCACGGCACGACCCGATACAGCATCCAGAACTCGCGGAACATCGTTGCGCTGAACCCCACATTCCACTTCATCGTCGGCGACCTATCCTACGCCAACGGACGACAACATGTCTGGGACACCTATCTGGAACAGCTGGAGGTGCTGGCAGCGCGAATCCCCGTGATGGTGTGCTACGGCAACCACGAGAACGAGCGGATTGGCGAGCAACGCATCGGCTATCTCGCCGCCGAGACGCGCTTCGCGATGCCGAACAAGGGGCAATACTACGATTTTACGATAAGCAACGCTCGATTCGTGGCGTTCAACAGCAACGAGCGCGACAACGAAGCGCAATATGCGTGGGTGGAACGCGCCCTGCAACGCGCCCGCACCGACCGCGCCATCCGCTGGCTCATCGTCTTCGCCCATCACCCCCTCTACGGCTCCACGCAACGCCGCGGCAACAACCAGAGCATGATCCGCCGCTTCCAACCCCTGTTCGACCGCTATCGGGTGGACTTGGTCATTCACGGGCATGACCATGTGTACGAGCGGATGTACCCCATGCGCGGGAATAAGGCAGTCGTCAACTCTGGAAATCGCTATCGTCAGGGGATGGGCACGGTCTATGTGACTTGCGGAGGTGGGGGTGCCTCGCTGTATGACCTTATGCCTGAACCCACGCCGTGGACCGCGAAGCGGGAAAGAGTCTATTGCTATCTCAAGGTGCGTGTGCCCGTACGCGATGCCCTGCGCGTCGAGGCCTATCGGGTGGACAATACGCTCATCGAAGCGTTTGAGATTGGTTAGAGGCGAGGGCACCCAACACCATCCCAAGCTGTCTTGCACGGGGAAACGCGCAAAAAAATCCCCACATTCGCACCTGCCCCCTCCGTTCGTCGGCAGGGATGCTTTGCAACGCCGAAACGGGTGCGACGACATTCCTGTCGTCGCAAAATCAGTGAGCAGAACACTCCCAGTGGCTTGGACATTCTTGTCCAAGCATCGTTCGTCGGCGGGACGCCTCGTGGCTTGGACATTCTTGTCCAAGCATAGTCCGTCGGCGGGGACGCCGACGCTACGAGTTGGGCGCGTGTCATCGGCGGTGGCAGTGGTGCTACGGCGGGTGCGACAACATTCCTGTCGTCGCGGGTTTTCTTGGCGGGGAAGGCGGTGTTGCGACGCCAAGAATGGCGTCGCACCCTGTCCGTGCGTGTCTTGGACTTTCCTTCCAAGCAAAACTCGTCGGCGGGGACGCCGACGCTACGAGTTGGGTGCGTGTCGTCGGCGGGACGCCGACGCTACGCAGGCGTGGCTTGGACATTCTTGTCCAAGCATAGTCCGTCGGCGGGGACGCCGACGCTACGATTGAGTGTGTTGCGTAGCGTCAGCGTCTCGCTGACGAAAAAACGCCGACGCTACGAGCTGAATGCGCTGCGTAGCGTCAGCGTCTCGCTGACGACACAGAACGCCAATCACCCCCCTTGACAAATCCTCCTCCAATAAGGTATTATTTAGCCACGCTAAGCATCTGAGGAGGCTACACTGTGACAGAGAAAACGCCCTTACTGGAAGTGCGCAATCTGTGGGTGAAACTGCCCGACGAAGAAGACCACATCATTCGCGGGTTCGACCTGACCATTCACGCAGGCGAGGTGCACGCGCTGATGGGCCCCAACGGCTCGGGCAAGTCGACGCTGGCGAAGGTGCTGTCGGGGCATCCGGGCTACGAAGTCACCGACGGCGAGGTGCTGTTCCGCGGCGAGAACCTCTTGGAGATGGAACCCGACGAACGCGCCCGACTGGGGCTGTTCCTCGCATTCCAGTACCCGATGGAAGTGCCCGGCGTCACCATCGCGAACTTCATGCGACTCGCCTACCAGCGACGCTTCAATACAGAAATTAAGTACACCGATTTTTAGAAGATTCTCCTGCAGCACCTAAAGAAGCTGGAGATGGATCCCAGCTTCGCGGGTCGCCCTGTGAACGAGGGCTTCTCTGGCGGCGAGAAGAAGCGGTTCGAAATCGTGCAGATGTCGCTGCTGGAGCCAGTGCTTGCCGTGCTGGACGAGACCGACTCCGGGCTGGATATCGACGCGCTCAAAATCGTCTCGAATGGCGTGAACTCGATGCGCTCGCCCGAACGCGCGTTCCTCGTAATTACGCACTACCAGCGCATTCTGAACTATATCACGCCCGACTATGTGCATGTGATGGTTGAGGGGCGCATCGTGCGCTCAGGCGGACCTGAGTTAGCCCTGCAACTGGAAGAGAAAGGCTACGACTGGGTGCGCGGCGAACTCGCCACCGCCCCCTAAGGAGGTATCCTACCATGGCACAACAAGATATTCTGAACTTAGATCAGGACTACAAGCAGAAGTACGGCTTCTACGACGACATCAAGCCGGTGTTTCAGACTGGTCGCGGGCTATCGCGCCGTGTGGTGGAGGAGATTTCCTACGAGAAGGGCGAGCCCAAGTGGATGCGCGACTTCCGCTTGCAAGCCTACGAAATCTTTTTGAGCAAGCCGATGCCCACCTGGGGCCCCGACCTGTCGGGGCTGAACTTCGATGAGATCGTCTACTACATCAAGCCCACCGAGCGTCGGGGGCGCAGCTGGGACGAAGTGCCCGAGGAAATCAAGCGCACCTTCGACCGATTGGGCATCCCCGAATGGGAGCGCAAGTTCCTCGCGGGCGTCGGGGCACAGTACGACTCCGAGGTGGTCTACCACAACCTTGCCAAGCAGTGGGAAGAGCAGGGCGTTATCTTCGTGGATACCGATACCGCCGTGCGCGAGTACCCCGACCTGGTGAAGGAGTATTTCGGCACGATTATCCC
>CALAMM010000074.1 GCA_937925775.1 uncultured Fimbriimonadales bacterium | reverse complement strand
CCCACTGGGCGCGCGACCCCAGCATCGGCAACCGCATGATTAACGCACGCGCTGAAACCCTGCGCGAGAAGCCCGCCTTTCGCAACGCCTACCGCTATCGGCGGTGCATCGTTCCCGTGAGCGGCTTCTACGAGTGGAAGCAGGTCGGACGCGCGAAACAGCCGTACTTCGTGCGCCCAGCCGACGACCTGCCGATAGGGCTTGCGGGCTTGTGGGATGTGTGGCACAGCCCCGACGGCGGCGCACTGGAGACCTGCACGATTATCACCACCGACGCGAACGCCGTCATCCAGCCCTTGCACAATCGGATGGCGGTGGTGTTGCCGCCTGAGGCTTATGAGCAGTGGCTGAACCCCGACACGCCGCTGGACGCGCTGGACGCCCTGCTCAAACCTGCGCCCGACGCGCTGCTTATCGCCTATCCTGTCAGCCCGCGCGTTAACAATCCCGCAAACGACGACCCGTCGCTCATCGCGCCTGCCAGTGAGAGCGCGGGTGAACTGCGCCTGTTCTAATCAGCCTTTGACCACGCCGATGGGGCGCAAGCGTGCCACCTTCCGCGCAATCCCCGCGTGATGCACCACTTCCACCACATCCGCGACATC
This sequence comes from uncultured Fimbriimonadales bacterium, assembly GCA_937925775.1. Classification (GTDB taxonomy): domain Bacteria; phylum Armatimonadota; class Fimbriimonadia; order Fimbriimonadales; family GBS-DC; genus GBS-DC. The sequence goes on along the minus strand of CALAMM010000074.1, from coordinate 6,380 downwards.
TTTGTAGGCGTAGGAAGCCTCCTCAGCGAGCGTTGCCTTGTTCTGCGCACGCACCAGGATACCCTGCTGCTCCATTTCTTTCGCGATGTTGCGGTTCTTTGCTTCGCGTAGCGCGCCCTTGCGGCTCATCATCCGTCCTGCGCCGTGGCATGTCGTGCCGAAACTCTCGCGCATCGCGCCCTCCGTGCCTACCAGCACGAACGAGTAGCGTCCCATATCCCCTGGGATGAGCACGGGCTGTCCGATCGCCTTGTAGGCGTCGGGGGTCTCAGGGTGTCCTGGCGGGAAGGCTCGCGTCGCCCCCTTGCGATGCACGCACACGCGCACCTTCTTACCCTCCCACTCGTGTTCCTCGATTTTTGCAATGTTGTGCGCGACATCGTACACCTGGTGCATGCCTAAGTTCTCTGGGGTCGATCTAAAGATTTTAGCGAACGCTTGGCGCGTCCAGTGGGCAATCGCTTGACGGTTGGCGAACGCGAAGTTCGCGGCGCAGTGCATCGCGCGCAGGTAGGTCTGCCCTTCCTCCGATTTAATCGGGGCGCACGCCAGTTGGCGGTCAGGCAGGCTAATGCCGTACTTCTTGTGCGCCTCCTCCATAATGTCTAAGTGGTCTTGGCATGTCTGATGTCCGAAACCGCGCGAGCCGGTATGGATCATCACGGTGACCTGCCCCACTTGAGTGATCCCCATCGCTGCGGCGGCTTGGGGGTCGAAAATTTCGTCCACGACTTGGATTTCTAAGAAGTGGTTGCCGCCGCCGAGCGTGCCGAGCTGGTCTTTCCCGCGTTCGATGGCTTTCTCGGTAATGACATCGGGGTCGGGCAGATCGAGCCTGCCGTTCGCTTCTGTGTGCGCCAAGTCGTCTTCCCAGCCGTAGCCGTGTTCCACCATCCAATGCGCCCCTTTGAGCATCACTTGGCGCAGGTCGTGGCGGTTGGTCTTGATAAGTCCTTCGCCGCCGAAGCCCGCTGGCACATCGCGAAAGATTTGATCCAACAGTTCCTTCAGGCGCGGGCGAACCTCTTTTTCGGTTAGGTCGGTGCGTAGCAGGCGCACGCCGCAGTTGATATCGTAGCCGATCCCCCCCGGCGATATAACGCCCTCTTCCAGATCCATCGCGGCGACGCCGCCCACAGGGAAGCCGTAGCCCCAGTGAATGTCGGGCATGGCGATGGAGTAGCCCACGATGCCAGGCAGGAACGCCACATTCGCCACCTGCTCGGGCGCTTGGTCTTGCTTGATTTGCTCGATCATCTCCTTGCTGGCGAAGATGAGACCGTCCACGCGCATGCCGGGCTTGTAGCTCTTCGGAATACGCCAGCGATACTCATCTACTTGCTCCAGCGGTCCCTTCCAGTACTGGCTCATGGAACATCACTCCCCGCAGGAGTATACCCGCTCTTGAGGGGAGCATGGGTTCCACTTAGCCGAGCGGGAATCGGGCGCACACGACAGCCTGCAGTTGCGTCAGCAGGCTTTCGAGGGGCTCCAACCCGTTTAGGACAAGGTACCGATGGGGGGCGAGGGAAGCCTCCTGCAGATAACCTTCGCGAATACGCTGATGGAACTCGATAGATTCCGCTTCGAAACGATTGGGTGCGTTCGCACGGGCGAGGGCGATTTCCACTGGCAGGTCAATCAGCACGGTCAGGTCGGGCTGCAGCCCGCTCGTGGCGATTGTGTTGAGTTGGCGCAGGAGCTCGAGGTCAAGCCCGCGCCCGTAGCCTTGATACATCAGCGTGGAGTCGGCGTAGCGGTCGCAGACGACCCAGATGCCCTGCCTTAGCGCAGGCAGGATGACCTCCAGAGTGTGTTGGCGGCGGTCGGCAAGCAGCAGAAACAGCTCGGTGTAGGCGTCCAGGGGCTGATGCAGGATGATGGGGCGCAGCTGCTTACCCAGTTCACCGCCGCCGGGTTCGCGCGTGCGGACTACCGAGACGCCCTGCGCTTCGAGCCAGTCGGCAAATTGCTGGGCGAGGGTCGTTTTCCCCGCGCCCTCGATGCCCTCGAAGGTGATGAACGGCGCGCGCGCCATCAGTCCTCCCGCTGAGTGTCGGTGTAGATGGGCAGGATTCGCACGCGGCGGTTCGGCTCTTCGCCAACGCTTTCGGAGAGCAGGCGATACTTCTCGATAAGCTGATGTTGCAGTCGGCGCAGGTAGCTGTTCTGAGGCGAGAGTTCGTACGGCTCCGCCGTCGCCAGTACGCGCTCCACACCCTCCTCCGCTTCACGCAGGGCGCGCTCCTCCGCCGAATCGCCGTTTTGAGGCTTGTGGAACAGGTCGCGTAGCGCACTCACCAGCTGCGCGTAGGTGTTGCTCCGCACCACAGCAATCGGCAAGTTGCGCTGCAGTGCCTCGCGCACCTTCGGTGGGCGGCGCTGGAAGGTGGAATGGAGCACCACCACGGCGTCTGCGTCCGCGACATCGCGTGCGACATACGCGGGCAGGTGCAGGTCGCGCAGGGCTTTCTCCAAGCGGCTGCGACTCACGCCGTAGGGGAACACCCGCGAGGGGGTTCCGCGCTTTGAATCGCCGCTGACGATTGCGGTGGTGCGCGAAGGGGCAGGCGCGGTATCCGCTGGATACTCTGTCAGGGGCAACTCGGCGGGCGCGACGCGCGGTAGCAGGTCACTCCGCTGCACCACCTCGAAGCCGCCGCTGTCGGTCTGCACGCGGATTTCGGGGCGGGGCGGATTGCCGCGCAGCATGCGGTCAACCGTCTGCGCCACATCGTGGTGGATTGCAAGGCGGTGGTAGTCCAGTATCTCAATCACCACATCGAAGGTGGGAGGCGCTTTCCGCTCCAGCACGGTCTTCTGCGTGCCGCGACGGCGCGCCTCCTCGTCGGAGAGCGTGACCGCCTGTATGCCCCCGACAAGGTCGGAGAGTGTCGGGTTCATCAACAGGTTCTCCAGCGTTGTGCCGTGCGCGGTGCCGATGAGCTGTACCCCACGCTCGGCAATCGTGCGGGCGGCGTAGGCTTCCAACTCCGTGCCGATTTCGTCGATAATAATCACTTCGGGCATGTGGTTCTCTACCGCCTCAATCATCACGGCGTGCTGCAGGCTCGGCTCAGGAACCTGCATGCGGCGGGCAAACCCGATGCCAGGATGGGGGATGTCGCCGTCGCCCGCAATCTCGTTCGAGGTATCCACCACGATGACACGCTTGTCGTATTCATCCGCCAGCACGCGCGCCACCTCGCGCAATCGTGTCGTCTTACCCACCCCAGGCTTGCCCAGCATCAGCACGCTCTTGCCTGAGGCGATAATGTCATGGATGATATCGATGGTGCCGTAAATCGCGCGCCCAACACGGCAGGTCAACCCGATAATCTTGCCCTGACGGTTGCGCAACGCGGAGATTCGGTGGAGCGTACGGGGGATGCCCGCTCGGTTATCCTTGCCAAACTGCCCGATACGGTCTGCTACATACTGGAGGTCGTACTCCTCAACTTGCACCGTATCCAGCCGAATCGTGCGCTGCATAAAGCGGGCTTCGGGCAGGCGTCCCAGATCCAGCACCACCTCAAGCAGCTGGTTCAAGTCTGGCTGCTCCTCCAGCCACTGGCGGATGGTAGGCGGCAGCACTTCCAACATCGCGTTCAGATCGTCCGTAAAGCTCTGTTGCGTCGCTACAGGCGGACTCGATACGGTCTTCGCTTGCTCTGGCATATGTTAGCGTACAAATTATACCTAAAGCGCGTTCTCACGGGCACTGGCGGGGTATACTATACTCCTCGGAGGTCTCTGGAGTAATGGCGAACACGAAATCTGCGAAGAAGGCACTGTTGAAGTCGCGTAAGCGATACCTGCGCAATCGCGCGACTAAGTCGGCAATCAAGACCTACACACGGCGCACGAAGGAACTGGCGGAGCAAGGCAACATCGAGGAGAGCCTCGCGAGCCTGCGCCGCGCGATTAGCCTAATCGATAAAGCCGTAAAGCGAGGCATTCTCCATAAGAACACGGGCAACCGCAAGAAATCGCGCTTGATGATTGCGCTCAATAAGCGTCTGGCGCAACATCAGGGCGAGACAGCACAATCGAGCTAAACGCTCATAGACAAACACCGAGCTTCTCAACTGCCGACATTCCTAACGCCCTCGCGACGGCAAGCCTGTCCAAGCCACGAACGCGCGGGGGCGACGCCACTTTCGGCGTCCCGCCAGTGAATCTCGCGACGACATTCCTGTCGTCGCGCCCGTTCTGTGGCGTCAGGGCGCCTAACGACGGTGGAAACCCCCATTCCCGATTGCTGTTCGAGCAGACTACACCCTCACCCATAAACACTTCAGGTAAAGGCTTTCTGGGAACTGCAGCAGGTAGGGGTGGTCGGGCGCTTGGAAGGTGATCTCTTCCAGAAACAGGGGCTGGTTGCGATCGGTAGCAGCAAGGCGCACGGTGTCCAGCATGTCGCTGATGCCGAGTTGATAGGTGCAGCTGCAGACGGCGATGTGCCCGCCCTCGTTGAGCAGGGGCAGAGCATGATAAACCAGCTTCCAGATAGCCCAGCGCAGGGAGTCTTTCTGGTCCTGACGCTTGGCGATGGCGGGCGGGTCAAGTACGATCCAGTCGAATTTTGCCCCTTGCTCGGCGGCTTTGGGCAGCCAGTCGAAGGCGTTCTCGACAATCCAGTGCGCTTCCAAGCGGTTGCGTCGGGCGTGCACCTCGGCGAGGTCGATGGCATCTGGCAAGATGTCGACGCCGACGGCATACGCACCCGCCCGTGCGGCGTACAGCGCGAACGCGCCCGTGTAGCAAAACAGGTCCAGCACGCGCTCGCCAGGTCGCACGCGCTGCGCCAACCGACGCCGATTCTCGCGCTGATCCAGATAAAAACCCGTTTTGCGCCCCGTATCCGTCGGAACGAGGAACTCCAGACCGCTCTCTTCGATTTCGATGAGCTCGGGAACCTCACCGTGAAGCACGCCCGCAAACGGCTCCAACCCCTCCTCGGCGCGTCCCGCCATCTCGCTGCGCTCAAGAATCCCCTTCGGCTCCAACCGCTCAATGAACACAGGAAGCCAAAGCGGCTTGAGCCGCTCCATGCCCAACGCACGCACTTGCACCACAAGGTAGTCCGCGTACTGGTCAACAATCAGTCCGGGAACACCGTCCGATTCACTGAATAAAATGCGCATCGCGTTGGTGTCTTGCACCGTGCGCTGGCGATGCTGCAGTGCCTTCTCCAGACGCGCAGCGAAGAACCTCTCGTCAATCGGCTCATCCTGAGTGGTTAAGATCCGCACAGGGAACCGACTGTGGGGATTATACAGTCCGATTCCAAGCGGCTCCCCGCGAAAGTTGAGCACCCGCACCAGTGCGCCAGGCGTGGGCGTCCCCGACACTTCCGAGATTTCACCCCGCTGCACCCACGGGTAGCCGTGCTGCAGCTTCTTCTCACGACCTCCAACGATTCTCACAGTACCTTCAATCATACGCCTGCCTCTCTGAAATTAATTCCGATTCATATACTCACGCCAGTGTTCAGGGTTGAACGGTTGAATCTCTGACGCGAACATGGTCGTTAGATGTTCCAAGATTTGTTGCAAAAGACGGAGCCGTTCCATGGTGTCTTGGAGTTCAAGCAGATACTGGCGGAGGGGCAGGTCTAATTGCAAAGTGCCTGCAATGGCGAAGGAGAGTGCGGTGGGATTACGGGGCAGTTCGATTTCTTCCACGCGCAGTCCCCCAGCGTCCAACGCCTTTCGCAGGAACTCACGGAACTGCTCTGCGACCTCGTTCGCGTAGCGCTGTTCCTCTTCCCACGAGAACGGCTCGAAGTCGCGCCAGAGACGCACCTGCGCCTTTAGATAGGGGGCTTCACCCCGAATGAGGCGCACAATCTGGAATCGCTCTTCCCCCAGCGCGAGCAGGTGGAACCGACCATCGGGCTGGCGACGCAGGCGTCCAATCCGCGCGAGCGTACCTACCTCATAGGGGACAGCATCTGGATCGCCCACTTCACGGCCCTCGCGGATCAGCACCGCCCCAAATGGCGAATCATGCTCAAGACAGTACATCACCATCTCCCGATAACGCGGCTCGAAGATATGCATCGGCAGCGCTGTGTAGGGGAACAGCACTGTCTCTAAAGGAAACAGCGGGATCGTCCAGATTGTATCACTCACTATAGATATTGTACCCTACGATTTTACCGAGCCATCGCCTTGCGGAACGACGCGGATACCATAACCCGATTTTTTTCCGAACACCTCCTCTAAACCACTGAGGGTGTTCGAAAAATCGTCTTGGCAAAATGCCCATCCAGGGAACGCAGGTGCGCCCCTACGCCAATAACGGCGTCGCACCAGTGTTGTTCGTCGGCGGGGACGCCGACGCTACGCGGGTGTGCTTCGTCGGTGGGGACGGCG
>CALAMM010000073.1 GCA_937925775.1 uncultured Fimbriimonadales bacterium | reverse complement strand
TCAAGGGGTTGCATTGGGCGAGTAGTGTTGGGTATACTTCTCTGCGTGGGCCGGTAGCTCAGCGGTAGAGCAACGGACTTTTAATCCGTGGGTCGTGGGTTCGATCCCCACCCGGCTCACCAGCGTTCCTCTCACAACACTTTCTCGGGGTCGACGAACTCGTATCCGAACTGCTCTGCGATGGGGCGCAAAGTGACCTTCCCCTGCACGATGTTTAGCCCCATTCGGAGGGCAGGATCTCGGCGGCATGCCTCTTGCCACCCGTGTTCTGCAAGGTGCAGTACATAGGGGGTAGTGATGTTTGTCAGCGCGTAGGTAGAAGTGCGCGCGACAGCGCCGGGCATGTTGCTCACAGCGTAATGCACGACGCCATCCACCACATAGGTCGGCTCGCGATGCGTGGTGGGGCGTGTCGTCTCCGCCAGCCCGCCCTGATCGACAGAGACATCGACCAGTACCGCGCCTGTTTTGAAGGTTGCAAGCATCTCTCGCTTGATGAGGATAGGGGTGCGCCCGCCTGTTACATAGACGGCGCCGACAATCAAGTCCGCCTGTTGCGCTGCCTCACGTAGGTTCGCAGGGTTCGAGTAAAGCGTGTCCACATTCGCGGGCAGGGTCTCCTCCAGTGCGCGCAACCGAGCGACATTGATATCGAGGATGATTACGCGCGCGCCGAAGCCCGCTGCAATGCGCGCGGCGTTTGCGCCGACCACGCCTGCGCCGATTACGACCACCGTGCCCGGCAGCACGCCTGGCGCGCCCGCCAGGAGCACGCCCCGCCCGCCCATCGGACGCTCAAGACACCACGCGCCGACCTGCACGGCCATCCGCCCCGCAATCTCACTCATCGGCAGCAGGATGGGATGCGCTCCGTCGGGGGTCTGAATGGTCTCGTAGGCGATGCACACCGCGCCGCTGTTGACCATCGCACGGGTTAGTTCTTCGCTCGCCGCGAAGTGGAAAAAGGTGAAAATCACCTGATTGGGACGGATGAGGGGGTATTCACAGGGCAGCGGCTCCTTCACTTTCACAATCATCTCGGCGTTGCGCCAGAGTGCCGTCTGGTCAACCAGTTCTGCGCCTGCCGCCTCGTACTCGTGGTCGGGGATGCCTGTGCCGTCGCCTGCACCGCGCTCAATCAACACAGTATGCCCATGGTGTACCAAGATTTCCACGCCCGACGGCGTCATCGCCACGCGATATTCGTCGGGTTTAACCTCCTTCGGAACGCCGATGACCATTGCATCTACAAGTGTACCTGATAACGCAGACGCCGCGCACTCGCTGCCGAGTGTTCAACTGATGCAGCAGCCGATGCACGACGCGCAACCGAGCTCACTTTATAGCCTCTAATGCCTTCTTTACCAGCATAGGAATCTCGCTGGGCGTGTCGGCAATCGGCACGCCGGCGTCCATTAGCGCGGCAACCTTAGACTGGGGACTGCCCTTGCCGCCCGCGATTATCGCGCCTGCGTGCCCCATGCGTTTACCTGGCGGTGCGGTACGCCCAGAGATGAAGCCCACGACGGGCTTTTTCATCTGGGTCTTGATATACTCTGCGGCGATCTCTTCGTCCGAGCCACCAATCTCGCCCACCAGCACGACAGCCTCCGTTTGCGGGTCCGCCTCGAACAAAGGCAGCACATCGATGAAGGTCGTGCCGATAATCGGGTCGCCTCCGATGCCCACGCAGGTCGACTGCCCCAGCCCTGCCTGCGTCAGCGCGTAGACGATTTCGTAGGTCAGCGTGCCACTACGCGAGACAAGACCGACATTCCCCTTCTTAAACAGCATGCCGGGCATAATGCCCACTTTACACTCACCGGCGGTGGTAATTCCGGGGCAGTTGGGCCCAATCACGCGGCTTTTGGTGCAGCGCTTCACATAGCTGATGACGCGCACCATGTCCTGAACGGGGATGCCCTCAGTGATACACACGATGAGCTCCACGCCGGCGTCGGCGGCTTCCAGGATTGCGTCGGGTGCAAACGGCGCGGGCACGAAGATGCACGACACATTTGCGCCCGTCTCGCGAACCGCTTGCTTGACCGTGTCAAACACGGGCACGCCTGCCACTTCCTGCCCGCCCTTGCCTGGCGTGACGCCCGCGACGACTTTCGTGCCGTACTCAATCATCTGGCGCGTGTGAAACTCTCCTTCGCGCCCCGTAATTCCCTGAACCAGAACCCTCGAATCGGCGTTGACCAAGATGGCCATAGTGGTTTCTCCTCGCAGTCGGAGAAGATTGTACCTGATGAGGCGTTTGGGTGGCTATCTCGGCAAGCGGGTGTGGTATCATCAGGCTTCGTGGGAGGCGACGGTTTCCAGCATGAGGGGTTCGTTTCGCGCGTCGTCGATTCCTCGTCCAGTGCTGGCGCTGGGCGCGGTGAGCCTGATGAACGATACCAGCAGCGAGATGGTGTTCCCGCTGTTGCCGCTCTTTTTACGCAGTTTGGGTGCGCCGCCTGCGCTAATTGGGCTGATTGAGGGCTTGGCGGAGACGACGGCAAGCTTGCTCAAACTCTTCTCGGGCTGGCTGGCGGATCGGATAGGCCAGCATCGGGCGTTGGCGTTTTGGGGCTACGCGCTGGCGGCGTTCACGCGCCCGCTGCTGGCGTTTGCAAGTGCGCCCCTGCAGGTGTTGGTGCTGCGGTTTATCGATCGGTTCGGCAAGGGCATGCGCACAGCGCCGCGCGACGCACTGATTGCCGTTTCGACCGCGCCTGAGAATCGGGGGTTGGCGTTCGGCTTCCATCGGGCGATGGACAATCTCGGCGCAGCGATGGGGCCAGCGCTGGCGGCGTCGATTCTGCTGCTTGCGCCGGAGAACTATCGGCTGGTGTTTCTGATAGCGGCGGTTCCTGCGTTGTTGTCGCTGGGAGTGTTCTGGTGGGGGGTGCGGGACGCGCCCGTGATGCCGCGTTCGGCGGCGAAACATCCGCTGTCGGGGGCGCGCGGGCTGCTAAAGGGGCGGTTCGGCTGGTATCTGGGGTGCGTTTTCGTGTTCACGCTGGGCAACTCCAGCGATGCGTTCCTGCTGATGCGGGCGCAGGATGCGGGCGCGCCAGCTGCCCTTGCGCCGCTCTTGTGGATGGGGTTGAACCTGTTGCGCAGCGCGTTCAGCGTGTATGGGGGATGGCTGTCGGATCAATTGGGGCGGTTGCGCCTCCTGCGCTGGGGCTGGCTCTGCTATGCGCTGGTGTACGCAGGGTTCGGCTACGCGAGCGCACTGTGGCAGATTGTGGGGCTGTTCGCGCTGTATGCGGTGTTCTACGCGCTGACGGAGGGCGCAGAGCGTGCGCTGGTCGCCGAGTTCGCCCCCGCCGCGCAGAGCGGACAGGCGTACGGGCTGTTCCACTTCGTGGTGGGCATCGCAGCGCTCCCTGCAAGCGTGCTGTTCGGATGGCTGTGGCAAACCTTCGGCGCATCAATCGCCTTCCTCACAAGCACGGGGCTGGCGCTGACAGCAACGCTCAGTGCAGGCGCACTCGCCCAAAAGCCCCGCTTAGACAAGTAGCCACCTGCACCCAACGCGAGACCGAGACTACCTAACCCCCAGCGTCGCCGAGCGCGTTCCACCCTCTGTCGCAACCGTAATGGTGGCGTTCACAGCCCCGCGTCCCGAATAGGTCTGGACAACGAACTGCACCGTGCGCATTCCAGGACGCACATAGACTGTGGCAGGCGTCCACACGCGGTTTGGCTGATCGTTGCTGACACGCAACCACAGCCCGTTTCTTGGCGCAGGCGCGCTGAGTACCACGGTCGCCGTCGCGGTGCGCCCACCAAGCACCACGGCAGGAGAAAGCGATAGAGCAACGGGTGCAGGCGGGTTCACAGTCAGCGTCGCGCTGGAGTGCGAGTCGCCTACAGAGGCGGTGAGGTTCACTATGGCGCGGTTTGCCACTGGCGTGGTGGAAACGCGCACGCTCACGCTCTGCTGACCTGCGGGCACGACCACACTCGCCGCAACCGAAGCGATCGCAGGGTTGCTGCTATTCAGGCGCACTGACACGCCGCCGCTGGGGGCAGGCGCGGTGAGGCGCACGGTCAGCGTCGCGGTCTGCCCCCCGGTGAGCGTGCTGGGCGAGAGCGTGAGGGTCTGCACGCGATAGGCTGAGATGACCTGTAGTGTTGCCGAGCGCGAGACGCCCCCTGCCGTCGCGGTAATCGTTGCGCTACCGTAGCCCGAGACGCTGGTGGCGATGTCGAACGCGCCTGTTGTCTGCCCTTGCGGAATGGTGATGGACGCAGGGCACCACGCGAGGGCGGGGTTGCTACTGCGCAGCTGCACCACCACGCCCCCTGCTCCTGCCGCTCGATTCAGGGTGATAGTGCCCCGCACCGTGCCCCCTGCCCGAACTGAAGTGGGACTCAGCGCAATCTGGCTCAGGGCGGGGGTGTTCTCCATCTGGAGCGCCGCTTGCAGAGCGCGGTACAGGTTCAATCGTCCCTTCCCCTCGCCGATCCCGCCGAACCAATAGGGCTGACACGGGTCAGCAGTGTCCTCCAAGGCGTGGCGAACCTGCTGATTGCTTAGGCTGGGCGCCGCAGACCACACCAGCGCTGCCGCCCCCGCGACATGCGGACACGCCATCGAGGTGCCGCTCCAGCTTTCATACCCCCCTCCTGGCACGGTAGAGAGTATCGCTTGCCCAGGCGCGGCGATGTCCACCCATGCGCCGTACTGGGAGAAAGAGGTGAGGGTATCTGTGGGGTCTGTGGCAGCCACGGCAAGCACATTCTCGTAGTAGGCAGGATAAAATGGTGCATTTGTGCCATTATTGCCTGCCGCCGCGACCACAAGGCAGCCACGATTCCACGCATAGTTTACAGCGTCTTGAAGTTGCTGTGTCCCTGCGGTGGTGCCGAGACTGAGGCTAATAACATGCGCGCCGTTGTCCACCGCCCAGATAATCCCCCGGGCAACATCGGCGAAGCTGCCATAGCCCTGATCGTTCAGCACTTTCACAGGCATCAGCTGCACGGCGGTATGAGACGAGGTGAGGCTCGCGTTCCACGCCGCCACGCCCGCGATGCCGATACCGTTGTTTGTATGCGCCGCGGCGATGCCTGCACAGTGCGTGCCGTGCCCTTGCACATCATGCGCGTTGGAGGTATTGTTGAGGGCGTTGTAGCCGTAGACCGAACCGTTGCTGTAGCGACGCACTTTCTGCGACAGGTCGGGGTGCGTGGCGTCGATACCGGTGTCTAAGATAGCGATATAGACCGTCCTCTGAGGTTGCCACAGCGCCCATGCCTGTATTGCTTGGATTTTGGTCAGTCCCCACTGCTGCGGAAACAGCGGGTCGCTGGGGGGATTGCAAGTGAAGGCGAGGTAGTTGCGCTCCACATAACGCACGCCCGGCAACGCTTGCAGGAACATGCGCACGCTGTCGGGGTTCAGCCCTGCATCGAGGCGCACGACGCCTGCTTGGAGCGGCGTTTGCAAATCGCGTAGGTTGCCCACCCAAAGCATCGCCTGCTGCGCTAAGGCCGTCGGCGCGTCCGGCTCCAGCCCCACCACCAGCTCGTTGGCGAGGTAGTAGGCGTCGCGCTCCGCATCGTAAGCAATAGGCGCGTTCAGGGCATCCTGCGCCCACACACTAACCCCCAACAACAACCCTGCCAGCCCGATACCGATGCGCATGAAAACCTCCGAGCCTATCTTTCCCCACAAGCGGAGGTTGGAGGGCTGTAGTATTGCGAGTTTTTGAGACGGTGTGTGGAGTTCAGTGAGCGATTGTGGCGTCTGCAGGTGTCGCCCGCGCTGGGGGTATTCAAGCCTTAGCCCGTGAGGACGCTAAGACTACGACAGGCGTCGCAGTGCCGATTTGCCCGACCTACAAGACCGCCAACGCCCCCTCCAAGTCGGCAATCAAGTCCTCGACATGCTCGATTCCGACGGAGAGGCGCACGAGGTTGTCCGTAATTCCGCGCTCGGCGCGCTCTTCGGGCGTTAAGCCTTCGTGCGACATCGTGGCGGGATAGCCAATCAGCGATTCGACGCCGCCGAGACTGCTGGCGAGGTTGAACAGGCGCAACGATCGGCAGAACCGATCCACGCCTGCGCGGTCGGCCTTTAGATACACCGCGATCATCCCGCCGAAGTCGCGCATCTGCTGTTTCGCCAGCGCGTGTTGCGGATGGTCGGGCAAACCAGGATACAGCACGCGCTCCACTTTCGGGTGTTCCGCGAGGTAATGCGCGATGCGCATCGCGTTCTCGCAGTGGGCGCGCATGCGCACAGCCAGCGTTTTCATTCCGCGCAGTAGCAGCCAGCTCTCAAAAGGCGACAGCACCGCGCCCCCAATCGCCTGCTGATCCCACAACGGCTCGTGCAAATCGTCGCGATTGAACACCAGCGCGCCGCCCAAAACGTCGCTATGCCCGCCCAGATACTTCGTCACGCTATGCACCACGATATCGATGCCCATGTCCAGCGGGTTCTGCAAATACGGCGTGGCGAAGGTGTTGTCGATAACGGTCAGCAATCCGCGCCGACGCCCGATCTCGGCAAGCGCGCGAATGTCCAGCACATAGGTCAGCGGGTTGGTGGGCGATTCGAGCCAGAGCATGCGCGTGTTCGGCTGGATTGCCGCCTCCACCGCGTCCAAGCAGCGCATATCGGCGTAGGAGACGCTAATCCCCCGTTGCGGCGCGAGGTGTTTCCACATCGAGATGGTGCCGCCGTACACATCGCGCGTGCAGACCACATGGTCGCCTGGTCGTAGTAGCCCCAGCAGCGCGACTTCTGCCGCCATGCCTGACGCGAACAATAGCCCGTACTTACCGTTCTCCAGCGCAGCGAGGCACTGCTCGGCGGCGGCGCGCGTCGGATTCGACACGCGCGAATAGCTATAGCCGTTCTGCTGGTCTATGGAGCTGCGCTGGAAGTTCGTGGTCGCGTAGATGGGGGTGATAATCGCCCCTGTGGCGGGGTCTGGCTCCTGACCGACTCGTATCGCTCGCGTCTCAAAATGCATCGTGCCTGCTCCTGCATCGGGTAGTATACCCTCTCCTTTAGGTACTCCCCGCTTGCAGAGGGAACCCAAATAAGTGGAGAGGGTACCTCTTGGGTGGAACGCCATTTGTAGCGTCGTAGCCTCGTCGTCCCCGCCGACGACACGCACCCAACTCGTAGCCTCGTCGTCCCCGCCGACGACACGCACCCAAACCCGTAGCGTCGGCGTCCCGCCGACGAAACCCAAACTCGTAGCGTCGGCGTCTCGCCGACGAAACCCAAACTCGTAGCGTCGGCGTCCCCGCCGACGACACGCACCCAACT
>CALAMM010000072.1 GCA_937925775.1 uncultured Fimbriimonadales bacterium | reverse complement strand
GAGTGTCCCTGCCCATGACAACACGCCTGCGCAGCGTCGGCGTTATTTTCGTCAGCGAGACGCTGACGCTACGACACCCTCGCCGCATCGGCGTTCTGTGTCGTCAGCGAGACGCTGACGCTACGAAACCCCAGTGTAGCGTCGGCGTCCCCGCCGACGACACACAAGCGTACCGTCGGCGTCCCGCCGACGAATGACTACACCAACCGAGCGCAAGCGCATGTTTCCCACTCCCTCTGCGGAGGGGGGGTAATTTCCAAACACCCTCCGACAGGGCTGACTCCTAATGCAGGGTAGACTCTGCATCGGTATGAAATCGACTCTACTCAAGCGTATAGCACACGGCTTCGTGTGGCTTAACTTGTTGGTCGCCTTGGCAACGGTTGTTGGCAGCGGGCTGTTGTTTCGCGGCGTGCCGAACCTGCCGACGCTGGACTATAATCGCCTCTCGACGCAGCTGGGGCTTGCTTGCGTGCTGTTTGGGATTGGCGCGTCGCTGTTTCACATGGCATCCACGCAAGGTTGGCGTGCGACGCTGTGGTTGCTGGGGATATGTACCTTTTTGGCAGGCGGGGTGGAGCTGATCGGAGTGACCACAGGCTTTCCGTTTGGCAAGTATGAATACACCGAGCGGCTCGGTCCGAAGTTTCTGGGGCATGTGCCCTATGTGATTCCGCCCTCGTGGTTTATGATGCTCTACCCTGCTTTGCATCTGAGTTTTCTGCTGGGCGTGCCGCGCAGGGCAATCCCCTTCGTCGCGGCGGCGCTTCTAACTTTGTGGGATGTGGCGATGGACGCGGCGGTCTCCAACTCGCGGGTCAACCCGGGCGCGGCGGCGTTCGTCTACTGGTTCTGGGATGTGGACGGCGCGTTTTACGGGATGCCGCTGCAGAACTGGCTGGGCTGGCTCGCGACGGGACTGCTGCTGAGCTGGGTCTATCTGAAACTCGTCCCGCAGTGGCAGCCGTCATCGTCGCTTGTGCCACTGACCATCTGGCTGATTCAGGGTGGCACGATGGCGGCGCTGGCGTTCTGGGTGCAGCGCCCGATAGCGACCTTCCTCTGGCTGGCAGGCGCAGGAATCGTGAGCGTGCTCGTCGTTCGCAGCGTCCAGCAGATACGCGCGGCGCAGGAGTCCAGCCCCGCATAGCGAACTGAACTGCGCATGGAGGCACTTGGTATGAAACGCGCTATCACTATCGACGACCTGTTCCGTATCAAACTGCTGGGTAGCCCGCAGATTGCGCCCGACGGCAGCCAGATTGTGTTCGTTTACAAGTGGATCGACCCAGAGAAAAACAAATACTTCTCCAACCTCTGGCGCGTTCGCGTTGGTGAAGAGGCGTCGCCGTTCACTTACGGCGAGTGGAGCGATACGCAGCCGCGCTGGTCGCCCGACGGCAAGCAAGTAGCGTTCATCAGCAACCGCCAAAAGCCCAAGAGCCAGATTTATGTGATCCCTGCCGACGGAGGCGAGGCACGCCCGATTACCAACTTGGAAGAGGGGAGTATCGCCGAGTTCGCCTGGTCGCCCGACGGGAGCAAAATCGCTTTCATTTACCGCGAAACCGCCCCCGAATGGCGCGAGCAGGCTCGCAAAGAGCGGCAGGAGAAGGGCTTCTCGAACCCGCCGCGAGTTATTCGCCGCGCCCACTGGCGACTCGACGGCGACGGCGCGTTCGTCGAGCAGCGCTATCACCTCTATGTCGTGGATGTCAAGACGGGCGTAACGAAGCAACTCACCGCCGACCCTGAGTTCAGCGAGTCCAGCCCTGCGTGGTCGCCCTGCGGCAACTACATCGCCTTCCTCAGCAACCGCCATCCCGACCCCGACAACCACCCTGGCTACGACGCGATTTGGATTGTGCCTGCGGAAGGAGGCGACCTACGCAGGGTGGAGGCGCCCGATGGCCCCAAGTATGCCGTGCGCTGGTCGCCCGATGGCAAATACTTAGCCTACATCGGCAACCCGTATCCCGATGATCCCTATCCCCGCAACGACCATGTGTGGCGCGTGTCGGTGGACGGCGGCGACGCAGTTGACCTGATTGCATCTCTGGACAACACGGTCGGGGTGGGCACGCTGACCGATGTGCGCGAGTTCGGCGGCGGCGCACCCCTGCTCTGGAGTGCCGATAGCCAGCACCTCTACTTCTTGGTCAGCGAGCGCGGCGGCGTGTACCCCTACCGCGTGAAAGTGGACGGCACGCACCTCGATAAACTCTTAGACGGCGATTTCGAAGTCGCCGACTTGAGCCTCTCGCAGGACGAACATCGCCTTGCTCTGCTCAAAGGCGACGCGACCCACCCACACGAACTCTTTCTGGCAGAACGCACAGGCAACACCCTGAGCCTCACCCAGCTCACCGCCTTTAATCAGCCCCTGCTGGACGAGGTTGCCATCGCGCACCCCGAAGAGTTCGAAGTGGAAGCGGACGACGGCGTCAAAATCCACGGCTGGCTCCTCAAACCGCCCGATTTTGACCCCGCCCGCAAGTACCCCACGATTTTGATGATTCACGGCGGCCCGCATGCAATGTATGGGCGCGTGTTCTTCCACGAGTTCCAACTGCACGCCGCACACGGCTATATAGTCGCCTATACCAACCCGCGCGGCAGCGTTGGCTATGGGGAAGCGTTCGCTCGCGCCATCAAAGGCGACTGGGGCAACCGCGACTTCAAAGACCTCATGACCGTAACCGACTACCTTGCGAGCCTACCGTTCGTAGATGCCGAGCGGATGGGCGTGGCAGGCGGCAGCTACGGCGGCTATATGACAAACTGGATTGTGGGGCATACCTCTCGATTCAAAGCCGCGATTACCGACCGCAGCGTGGTGAACTTGGTGAGTATGGCGGGCACTTCGGACTTCCCGATGATCCCCAACCGCTACTGGCAAGGCAACTTCTGGGACGAGCCGCAGAAACTCTGGGAATGCTCGCCACTGGCGTATGCAGGGCGGATTACAACCCCCTTGCTGATTGTGCATAGTGAGGGCGACCTGCGCTGTCCCATCAGTGAGGCGGACCAACTCTTCGCCGCGCTGGTGCGGCAAGGTAAAGAGGTACTCTACATCCGCTATCCCGCCGAATCGAGCCACGGGCTATCGCGTAGCGGCCCGCCCGATTTGCGTCGTCATCGGTTAGAGCAGTACCTCAACTGGTGGCGGGAGCATCTGTGAATCTGCTTCGCCACGCACGAAACCAGCAACGCGCCCGCCATCACGCATCGGGTACCCTTCAAGCGAGGACGCTAATGCGACGATGGATACGAACCATAGAGATTATCGGCGTGGTGCTCCTGATTCTTTCGGGGTGTTCCAATCAGGCTTCCGAGTCGGCGCCAGCGCCACCTGACAGGGGCACCGCGCTCCAGCCTGCCGCGCCGCCCGCTCCCGAAGCTGCGCCTTCAGAGGCCGAACCCGCTCAAGACGCGCTTGCAAACCGTGAACTCGCTCAAGACTTTCCCCTCCCCATCTATGCGCAGTTCCAAGTGAAACGCAGAATGCAGACCACCGCGGGCGACTTTCGGGGCGTGCAGTTGGAAATCGTCGGTGACGCAACGCCTCAGGCGGTTGCTGCGTTCTATGAAACTGAGTTCACCAAGCGCGGGCTGAAGGTCAGCAAGATGACCCAGCACTCGCAAGAAGGCGAGGAGCATCTCGTGCTGGGGCAGTCGGAGACCATCACAGCAGGCGTCGCCGTCACCAAGCAGGGCAACCAGACCCGTGCCGTGCTTTCCTGGAGCGAGAAGGCAAGGAAAAATGACGAACCTTGACCCATCAACGCGGTAGGAATTCAGCGGTGCAAGGTGAACGACTGTTCAGTACGGAGGGAGCAACGATGAGATTCCTCGTATTTGCAACGGTGTATTGGGCGATTGCGATGAGCTGCTGGGCGCAGGGGCTTCAAGCAGGCGCAGCAGCGAACAAGATTACGCCGACCAAGCAGGTTTATCTGGCGGGCTACGCGCCGAACCGCCCCAACACGGGGGGCGTGCATGACGACATCTGGGCACGCGCCCTCGTCGTGCAAGTGGGACAGGAGCGGCTCGCGATTGTCGTGTGCGACCTGCTCGGACTGCTACGCGACGATGTGCAAAAAATCCGTCAGCGGGTCAAGTCCGTCCCACCGAACCGCGTGATGGTGCTGTGTACCCATGTTCACTCCGCGCCCGACACTATCGGGTTGTGGGGGCCAACGCCGATGCAGTCGGGGCGCGACGAGGAGTATGTGAACTTCGTCATCGAGACGGCGGCTCGCACCGTCGACGAGGCGGCCAGTCGCCTCCAACCCGCCACCGTCGGCTTCGCGAAAACGAACATCGAGGGGGTCGCCTATAACTACCGTGTCGAGAAGATTCTGGACACCGAAGCGGCGGTTATGCAGCTGCGCAGCAAGGCGGACGGCAAGGTCATCGCCACGCTCACCAATTTCGCCTGCCACCCCGAAGTGCTTAACAACGACCAGCTGACCGCCGACTTCTGCCACTGGTACTACCAAACGGTGGAGTCGAAGGTGGGTGGCGTTGCGATATTCGCGAACGGTGCGCTGGGCGGGATGATTTCGCCCGCGCCCAACCCCGACCCGAATGTGCCGAAAGGGCGCGACTGGGCGCGCGCCGAACGCTACGGCACGACCATCGCGAACAAAGCCCTCGAAGCCATCGCCAACGCCCGCTTCTCCGACGACGTGCAACTGGAGCATCGCGAAGCGACCTACACCGTTACGTTGGAGAACGAGCGCTTCCGCATGGAGCTGGCAGCAGGGATTATCCCAGCAGGCGCGTCGCTGAGCAACGACAAAATCACCACCGAGTCGCACCTGATTCGCCTGGGCGATGCAGTGATGTTCACGATGCCCGGCGAGGTGCTACCCAACATCGGCATCCTGCTCAAACGCCTCCTCGCGCCCTACGGTGACCCCGTGTTCCTGTTTGGACTGGCAAACGACGAGCTGGGCTACATCCTCAGCATGGCGGACTACTACTTAGACCTCTACAGCTACGAGCGCAGTATGTCGGTGGGGTCGGAGATAGGGCACGCGATGGTGCAGGCGGCGCGGCAAATGATGGGTCAGCTCGCTGCGCGCACGCCGTCGGGCACAGCGACCGCTCAGGGTGAAAAATCCGCTGCGGAGCAGGAGCTGGAGAAGTATCTGCAGCGGTTCCGTCCCGACCGAGCGGGTAGCTTCAAGGCGACCTATCGGCTTGTGTTGGAGGGCGCGGGCGAGTTTTACCTGCGCATCGCCGACGGTAAAGCGACGCTCAGCAAAGAGGGCAGCCCGTCCGAAGCCGCCGTTACCATCAAAGCCCCCGCAGAAGTGTTCCTGGCGATTATCAACGGCAAGCGTGACCCGCTGGACGCCTACAATACAGGCGAACTGCAGGTCGAGGGCGATATCGGCATCGCGCAGTACCTGCTGTTCGTGTTTGAGTGATTACGCCTCCAGCGTCTCGCCCGTTGCTGGGTCGAACAGGTGGAGGTATTCCAAGTGGAGCTGCAGGGCGACCGTGTCGCCCTCGTTGACCTTGATGCGTGCGCTGAGCTGTGCAATCAGCGTCGCGCCGTCCACGAGCAGGTGAACATCGTTGCGGTCGCCGTGTGGCTCCACGACATCGACGACGGCGGGCACAGGCTCCGACAAAATCGCGTCGGGCGGCGCAGTGCGATCCGTATAAATATCCTGAGGGCGAATCCCCACCAGCACGCGCTGCCCCACGCGCGTGCGCAGCTTTTGCGCGTGGCACTCCAGCACGGGTAAGGTCGCAGAGCCTATCTGCAGGGCGGGTTTGCCGGCATGCTCGAGCACCTGCGCGCTGAGCAGGTTCATCGGCGGTGTGCCGATAAAGGTCGCCACGAAGGTGTTCGCAGGGCGGAAATAGACCTCCTCGGGGGTTCCAACTTGCTGTAAGACTCCGTCTTTCATTACGGCGATGCGAGCCCCCAGCGTCATCGCCTCTTTCTGGTCGTGCGTGACATAGATGGTGGTCACGCCGAGTCGCTCCTGCAGTTTTTTGAGTTCCGCGCGGGTCTGGTCGCGCAGTTTTGCATCGAGGTTCGACAGCGGCTCGTCCATCAGGAACACTTTCGGCTGACGCACGATTGCGCGAGCGAGGGCGACGCGCTGTCGTTGCCCGCCTGAGAGCTCTTTCGGTAGTCGGTGGAGTAGCCCCTCGATCTCCAGCATCTGCGCGACTTGGCGCACACGCGCGTCGATGCGCTGCCTAATCGCGCGGGCTTCACTCCAGTGCGTGAGCTGCCATAGCACGCCTTTGAGTTCGCGCAGGCGCAAGCCGAACGCGATATTGTCGTACACGCGCATATGCGGATAGAGCGCGTAGTTTTGAAATACCATCGCGATGTCGCGGTCGCGCGGGGGAACCTCGTTCACGCAGCGCTCGCCGATATAAATCTTGCCCTCCGTCGGGTCTTCCAGACCTGCCAGCATGCGCAGCGCGGTGGTCTTGCCGCACCCCGAAGGTCCCACCAGCACCATGAACTCGCCGGGCTGGATATGGAGCGTCAGTTGGTTCACCGCGACGACGGAGCCGAACCGCTTCGTTACTTTCTCGAATCGCACACTCTCTGCTTTCATGATAGCCCCAGTTTTTTGCGCCAGTAGCGGGCGAAGCCCAGCGCGATGAGTTCGTAGCCTGCGCCGAGCTCGTAGTTGGTGGGTTCTACTCCCAGCTGGCGCATTTCTTCATCGCCGTAGGTGCGCAGGTGCTGTATGAGTTCGCTGTCCGAGACCCCCTGCTCAACGAGGTTGCGCGTGAACGCTGCCCAGTCGAGCAGGCGCGTTTCGAGTTCGTTCAGGTGGCGCTCCACATCGTCGTAGATGCCGAAGTGGGTCAGCGCGAGTTGACGGATGGGCAAGGCACGCAGTTTGGCAAGGCTCGCCTGCCACGCCTCGATGTCCAGCTCGGGCGGCGGCGTGGGTGGGCGGACATACGCGGCGCCTGGCATGCGCACGCCCGCAACATCGCCCGCGAACAGCACGCCTGTCGCCTCGTCCAGATAGACATGATGGTGGCGGGCATGCCCTGGCGTATCAACCGCGAGGAGGGTGCGCCCTGCAACCGTGATTCGCTCGCCGTCGCGCACCACGCGCAACCGCTCTTGGGGTACGGGAACCACCTCACCCCAGAGGCGTTCCATCATTTCGCCATAGAGTCGCGACGCGCTGCTAATCAAGCGACTGGGGTCCACCATGTGGGGCGCGCCCACGGGGTGCACATACGCTGTTGCATGGGGGAGGCGCTGCAACAGCCACCCCAACGCGCCTGCGTGGTCTAAGTGAATGTGCGTCACAATCAGATGGCGCAGGCGTTCCAACGGGACGCCCCGCGCCTGTACCGCGCGCAGCAGCGTCTCCGCCGTGCTGGTCGGACCTACCTCCACCAACGCCGCCTCCACCCCGTCATCGAGCAGATACGCAGCAATCGCCAGCGGATAGCCTAAAAACTGCAGGTCAATCAGCTCCGTCTGAATTCGGGACATTTCAAGGCCTCAATTTCTGAAAAACGGCTGAATTTCCTGCTGAGACGGGGTATATTACGGGAAAGCACGGAACAGAAAGCGTGCTGAAACAGTCTTACTCTTTGCTTGTGGTTTCGCCCCCACAAGTGGAAAGATCGAGAGGAGGAGTATGATGCGGAGTCTCGTCTGTGCTGTATGGATATGCACGGCAGCGGTCGCAGCGTTTGCAACCGAGTCGATAGCAGTTGTGCCTCGCAACAGCTATCT
>CALAMM010000071.1 GCA_937925775.1 uncultured Fimbriimonadales bacterium | reverse complement strand
GGCAGCTTCGATGTGTATGCCGGCGTGGTCAAACGCGCGCCCCGCTGGATGCAACGCACAGGGTGCGAGTGGCTCTGGCGATTGATTCAAGACCCGCGTAAGATTAAAAAAGTGCGCAACCTACCTCGATTCGCGTGGCGCGTCTGGCGCGCTTCGCACCCCCAGCTGGATTAACTGCCCAGCGGCGCGTTGGCGTAGGCGTCGAGGTCGTAATCAGCGCGTTCACCCGCCAGCAAGCGGAAATAGCCTGCCAGCGCGATCATCGCGGCGTTGTCGGTGCAGTAGTGCGGGGGCGGGATTTTGAGATTCACGCCTGCTTGGTGGCATGCTGCACGCATCTGCATCTGCAGCGCCGAGTTTGCCGCGACGCCACCCACGACCGTCAGCGTCTCGATCCTGTGTGCTTGTGCTGCCGCAAGCGTCTTCTCGATAAGCATATCCAGCACTGCCTGTTGAAAGGAGGCGCATAGGTCGCTGAGAGTGGTTTCGTTTAGCGCGTTTTGTGCCTGCAGTCGCTCCACTTCACGACGCACGGCGGTTTTCAAGCCACTGAAGCTGAAGTGCCACCCTTCCACGCGCGCGCGGGGGAAGGCGAAAGCGTTCGGGTCGCCGTGGCGTGCCCACTGGTCAATCGCGGGGCCGCCAGGATAGCCCAACCCCAGTAGGCGGGCCGTTTTATCGAACGCCTCGCCTGCGGCGTCGTCCAAAGTATGCCCCAGTAGGGTGTAATCGCCGTGTCCATGCGCAAGGATGAGCTCGGTGTGCCCGCCCGATACGATGAGCGTCAGATGGGGGAACGGGATCTCTGCGTCAGGCTCCGTTAGGAACGCCGAGTAGAGATGCCCCTCTAAATGGTTCACGCCGACGAACGGCTTTTGCAGGGCGAACGCGAGCGCTTTGGCTGCGGCAAGCCCCACCACCAGCGCGCCCACCAGTCCCGGACGGTTCGTGACGGCAAAAGCATCTATCTGCCCCAGCGCGACACCCGCCTCCTCCAACGCTTGCTGCAATACAGGGTTCAATCGCTCCACATGCTGACGCGCGGCAGCTTCGGGGACCACGCCGCCCCACTGCGCATGCAGCGGCGCCTGCGTCGCCGTGATGCTGGAACGCACCCTGCGCCCCTCCAGCACCGCAGCCGCCGTCTCGTCGCAACTGGTCTCAATGCCCAAAATGTACCGCACATCAGGATTATACTGCCTCGCGTCGGTTGGAACGGAGCTCCTCGAATCGCTTTAGCAGACATGCGCTGCTGCGCGCGAGCGCGTCGGTGGAGTCAGTGGGGGTAATCGGTTCGGGGGTGCGCCCCATCGCCAAATCGCGCATGAAAACCTCCACTTCGCGTAGGCGTCGCTCTTGAAACGCCAGCCTCTGGTAGATGGCTTCCCACGCCGTGCCGCGCAAGGGAGCAGGTACGACGGGGTCCACACCCGACTGGGTTATGGCGCGCTGCAACCAGCGCATCGGACGCCCCCAGCGACGCCACATCAACATCACCACGATGCCGAAGCCTACCCCAACACCCAAAGCATAGCCCATCAGCGCAGACCGCGTTGCCCGCGCCTCACGCTCCTGGTGCGCCAGATAGACACGCTTGAACGCTTGAACCGCCTCGCCGAGCGTGCCTTGACCCTGAAAGCGGAATGTGCGCAAAGTGGAGAGGCTGACCCGCTCAGGTTTTTCGGACGCAAGATATTCGGCAAGGTGCGCACGCATCTGCGACCACTCCAACTCCAATCGGATCAGGTACGCTTGGAACTCAAGTTCGGGCACGCCCGATAGCGCCTCCACAAGGTGGCGTACGGCGTCGTCCGCCTCTTGAGATGCACGGCCAAGTTCGGCGTGGAGTTGAACAGGGTCGTAGCCGATGAACCGTACCTTTCGTGAGTCGGCGTGCGCCAATCCCAGCAGGCTACGCTCCATCTGCACAAGCGCGCTCTCCAGCCGATTCAGCTGCTGTGCCACCGACGCTACCTGCCGCCGCGCTTGCGGCGGTGGGGAAAGAGTGTGCCAGAACCCCCATCCACTTGCTGCTATAAGCGTGATGGCAAACGCCCAGAGTGCCCTGTCCACCGTGCGCGATAAGCGTGAGGACTTCACACGGGGGTTATTCCACAAAGTAGGGACGCTGCCGCTACGGCGCGGGTGAGCGATTGCTCCTATTAGGTATAATCTTCCCGACTGTGAAAACCTGCACAAATCGGCAGACGGAGCCGCCCATCTGGGTGCGTCAGGATGCAACGCGCCGCCGCTATGTGCGTGAGATGTTCAGCCGTGTCGCGCCACGCTACGACCTGCTGAACTCCGTTTTGAGCTTTCAGCTCCACCACTTCTGGCGGCGTTATGTGGTGCGCACTTTGCGCCTTGCGCCCGGTTCGCGCGTGCTGGACTTATGCACAGGCACAGGTGATTTAGCAATTGAACTCGCGCGTTATCTGGGACCTGCGGGCGAGGTCGTCGCGCTCGATTTCTGCGAGCCGATGTTGCAGCGGGGGCGCGAGAAAGCGCGCCGACTGGGGCTGAATCACACGGTGTGGCTGCAGGCAGATGCGTTGATGTTGCCCTTTGCCGACGCGCAGTTCGACGCCGTCACGATGGCGTTCGGCTTACGCAACCTCATCGATAAGCCTGCCGCCTTCCGCGCGATTCACCGCGTGCTGAAGCCCGGCGGGAAAGTCGCAATTCTCGAACTCACGCGCCCGCAACGCGCCCCGATGAGATGGCTGTACGACCTCTACGCGCTCCATATCCTGCCGCGCATCGGGCAACGGCTCAGCGATGCCGATGCCTATCTTTATCTACCGATGTCAATTCAACACTATGAAGACCGAGCTACGATTGCCGAGTATATGTGTGAGGCGGGGTTTGTGAATGTTTGCTACCGCGACCTTACGCTCGGCGTCGTATGCGTTCATACGGGGGTAAAACCATGACCACTACAGACATTCGCAAGCAGGTGCTGGCGGTTCCAGAGATGCTTGCGCCGATCCTGCCAGAGATGCAGGCGGTGGAGGCGTTTCTGGAAGCGCAAGCGGAGACGGCGATTCCGCAGTTCAGCGCGCTCACGCGCCATCTGCTCTCGGCAGGGGGCAAACGGCTACGCCCAGCGATGGTAATCCTATGCGCGTATGCCGCAGCGCCGTCGCGGTTCGGCATCCTGTACCGAAACGGACACGCGGGGCACGCTCGCCTCGCCGTCATCGCGGGCTGTATGGAGATGATCCATATGGCGACGCTGATCCACGACGATGTCATCGACCAAACCTTCACCCGACGCGGGAAGCCGACCGCCAACGCGCTCTACGGCAACCTCGCAACGGTGCTCTCGGGCGACTTCATCCTCGCGCGGGCGATGCGCTGTCTCGCGCTCGATGGCGACCTGCGCATTATTCAACCAGTGGCGCAGATTACCACCGACATGAGCGAGGGCGAGGTGGCAGAGGTGTTCCTGCGCCGTCAACTGGAGATAAGTGAAGCGCAGTATCTGGATATCGTGCGCCGCAAAACCGCAGAGTTCCTCGCAGGGTGCTGCCGAATCGGGGGCTATCTGGTCGATGCCGACGAAGCCACCCTCAACCTCTTGGAACAGTTCGGACGGGATCTGGGCATCGCCTTCCAGATTATTGACGACCTGCTGGACTATGTAGGCGATCCGCGCGTTACGGGTAAGCCGAACGGCACGGACTTCCGCGAGGGGTTCGCCACCCTGCCCTTGCTTCACTACTACCAATCCGCTGCGCCCGAAGAACGCGACCGACTGCACGCCGAGTTCGGAACTGACCTCAGCGAGGAGCAGTTCCATTACTGGAGAGAACAAATTCGGCTCACAGGCAGTCTAAAATACGCGGAGGCGGTCGCGGAGAGGTATCGGCAGAGCGCACTGGAACAACTGCGCCTGCTCCCCGAATCGCCTATCCGCCGTACTTTGGAGGAGGTCGCGCGATTCATCACGGAGCGCAAGTATTAGAAATGCCTGAGCGCGTGCGAACGGAGCTGCCAGGACTTGCCAACCGGTTCGAAACCTTCGTGTTCGATCTGGATGGGGTGGTCTATCGCGGCCAGCGGGTGCTGCCGCACGCGGTGGAGGTGCTCAACCTGCTGCAGGAAGCGGGGCGGCAGGTATTCTTTCTGACCAACAATTCGGGAGCGACGCGCCAGCAATATGCCGAGAAGCTGCGCGCGATGGGCGTGGACGCGCAGCCCGAGCAGTTTATCACCTCCGCTTGGGCGACCGCCCTCTACTTGCAGCGTGCCCTCAATCCGGGCGCGAAGCTGTTCGTGGTCGGCGAGCCGGGGTTGAAACAGGAGCTGCGCACAGCAGGGTTTGAGATTGTAGAAAGGGTTGAGCCTGAGATCCCCGCCGCGGTGGTGGTGGGCATCGACCGCGCGTTCAGCTACGCGCGTCTGGCGCAGGCGCAGTACGCAATTCTGAGCGGCGCACGCTTCATCGCCACCAACGCCGACGCGACCTACCCTGCCGAAGATCGCCTGCTACCTGGTGCAGGGGCGATGGTCGCCGCCATCGCAACGGCAACAGGGCAGAAACCGCGCATCATCGGCAAACCGAACCCCCAGATCCTGCAGCCCTACATCGAACGGGGGCTGATCCAACCAGAGCGCACCCTGCTCGTGGGCGACCGATTGGACACCGACATCGCGTTAGCGAACCTGCTGCATATCCCGTGCGCCTTGGTCTTGACAGGCGTTGCCACGCGCGATGAGGTGGCATCCGCCCCCATGGAGCAACTGCCCCAGTGGGTGCTGAATGACCTCAGCGACCTGTTCGGAGACGCGGTTCGCCATCTGTTGCTACACGCTCACTGAAGCGAGCCAACCGCGTGAGCCGTTGTCGGGTTCGGACAGGCGCGAGGTCGGCAAGGTAGAATTCAGGCGTGGCGACGCAGGTTCCTGGGTTCACTTCCCTGGCGGGCAAGCTCAAGCTGCGGCAGGTCGACTTCCCGTTGCTCCTGACCACGCTCCTGCTGATAGGCGCGGGGCTGGCGGCGCTCTACAGCGCGACCTATCAGTGGTCGCCTGCCGTGTTTCGCAAACAGCTGGTCTGGCTGGGGCTGGGCGTGTTGCTGGCTCTGGGGATGGCGAGCATCCGACCGAGCCTGTGGGCGCGCTATAGCAAGTGGCTCTACGCGCTGAACTTGGCAGCGCTGCTCGGCGTGCTGCTGTTCGGCGCGGAACGCAAGGGCGCACAACGCTGGCTGGAACTGCCCGCAGGGTTCCAGCTGCAGCCTTCCGAGTTCGCCAAACTGCTGCTCATCCTCACGCTGGCAAGTTGGCTGGCGCGGAACCGAGAACTCCTCCGCACGCCCACGGGGTTCTTCCTTTCGGGAGTCCACATGGCGTTTCCGGCGCTGCTGGTGTTCAAGCAGCCTGATTTGGGTACCTCCATCGTGTTTGGCCTGCTCTGGTTCGCGATGGTCTATCTGGCAGGTGCCCCGGCGCGCTGGCTCTGGCTGACGGTTCTGGCAGGCACGCTCGGCTTCTACGGGCTGTGGCACTTCGATATCCTGAAAGATTATCAGAAAGCGCGGCTGGTCTCGTTTTTGAACCCTGAAGCCGACCCCCAGCAGAGCGGGTATCACATTTTGCAGGCGCGTATCGCCGTCGGCAGCGGACAGCTGACGGGCAAGGGGTATCTGCACGGCTCCCAGAAGAACCTGCGCTACATCCCCGAACAGCACACTGACTTTATCTTCGTGGTGGTGGCGGAGGAGTTGGGGTTTGTGGGCGCGACGGGCTTGTTGGGGCTGTACGGCGCGTTTTTGTATAGCATATGGCGGATTATGGTGCGCACGCGCGAGGAGCTGCATCGGCTCATCGCAGGGGGGATCCTCGCGCTGTTTACCTTTCACCTGCTGATGAATGTCGGCATGACGATCGGGCTATTCCCGGTGGTGGGGATTCCCCTCCCGTTCCTCAGTTATGGGGGCACGATGCTGTGGGTGTCGCTGATGGCTGTCGGCTTACTGCAGGCGATATGTTTGCACGAGTCGCCCGTGCGGATATAGCGCAACGGATTTACCGATTCAGCATTTCCTGCAGTGCGCGTTCAAACTTACTTTGTGCCTCTTTTGCTTCGGCGGTGCCGGGGGCGAGTTCGATAGCGGTCTGCCATGCTTGGAGGGCGCGTGGGAGGTCGCCGCGGCGATATGCCTCGTCGCCGATAGTAATTTGTGCGCGAGCGGCGTTGCGCTGATACGCCTGAGCCTGCGTGCCGCGACTGTGTCGCGCCGCCGACGCCCAGTGGCTCACCGCACCCTCAGGGTTGCCCAGCTGCTGTTCGACTGCCGCCATGCCGGCATAGGCTTCAGGCAGGGGAGCGTACTGAACCGCTTGCTGATACGCCTGCATCGCCTCCTCGTAGCGGCGCGCCTCCAGCAGCTGGTTCCCGTACATCGTGAGCGCGCTCGCCGTGTTCCGACGGAACTCCTCTTTCCATTTGCTGGACTGGGCGCTGCGATAGAGTTCGTCGTAAATCCGCGCGGCTTCCAAATAGCGTCCCTGCCCGTAGAGTTTCTCCGCCTCTTTCGCGCGCGCCACGATTTTTTCGTCGATTTGCTGGAGCTGATACTCCTGATAGGCACGGGTTGCGCTGAAGATGCCCAAGATAATCACGCCCAAGATAGCACCGCCGATGAGCATCACGCCGAGTAGCGTGCCTAAGAACTGGCGTGTTGCAGGTGAAAGGACGGGCTTTGGCGGGGGCGGGGGCAGGTAGGGCGCAGGTGCGCTCCGTGAGGGGCTGGGAGACGGCGCAGGGAACTGGGGGGGCACGCTGGGCGCGGGATAGCTGGGCGCGGGAGCAGGCATCGGCTGCGGGTACGGCGCGGGGTAGCCCCCTGTCGGCGTCGGCCCCATCGGCGTTGGCCCCATCGGCGTGGCAACCACAGGCGGCGCCTTGAGCTGCTCCAACGCGTTCAACAACGCCTGCTTCATCTCCTCCGCCGAACCGAACCGCTCCTCAGGATTCTTGCGCAACGCCTTGCGAATCACCCACTCCAGCGGCGCAGGGATGCTCGGCGGCGAAGGCGGCTCGGTATGCACGATATTGTAGGTAATCGTAATCACCGAATCGCCTTGAAACGGCTTGTAGCCCGCCAGCATCTCATACAAAATCACGCCGACCGAAAACAGGTCGCTCCGCTCATCAATCGCGCCCCCCTGTACCTGCTCTGGCGACATATAGCTTGGCGTGCCGAAAACCTGACCGTCCATCGTCAGGTTCGGCTCATGCTTGAGCCGCGCAATGCCGAAATCGGTGATTTTGACCAGTCCCGTGGGCAAGAGGTGGATATTTTCGGGTTTGATGTCGCGGTGGATGACGCCTTTCGCGTGCGCGTGCGCCAGTCCGTCCAGCACCTGCGTCGCGATGCGCACCGCCTCTTCAGGAGGGAGCGCACCCTCGCGTTCCAGCTTCTGGCGCAAGTTGTCCCCCTCGAGGTACTCCATCACGATGAAGTAGCGCCCGTTCTCCTCTTCGGTTTCGAAAATGGTGACAATGTTGGGATGGGTAAGCGAGCCGGCGGCGCGTGCCTCACGCAGGAAACGGGCAATGCGGTCTTGGCGCACGGCGTCGGTCGCGCCCGCAGGCATCAGCAGCTCTTTGATAGCGACACGGCGATTGATGCGGGTGTCCACCGCCTCGTACACTACATCGTTGCTGCGGGCGATTTCGCGGATAATCCGATAGTGCCCCAGAACCGTCTCCAACGCCATAGCCCCTGATGAATTATACCAATAGAAACACCAAAGGCTTCCCTCCCTTGTCCGT
>CALAMM010000070.1 GCA_937925775.1 uncultured Fimbriimonadales bacterium | reverse complement strand
GCGGCGGCGACCTACGCGGCGATTCGCCACGCATGTCGGCATGGCATGGCGGCGCTGGTGATTGCGTTCGACTTAGACGAGCTGATGGAACACTGCGATCGGATTGCCGTGCTGTTCAAGGGTACGATTGTGGCGGAGTTTGGGCGTGCGGAGTTCTCGCGCGAGGCGATTGGCGCGGCGATGGTGGGCGCATCGCGAAGCGAGATGGGCTGATTGGGTATAATCAGCAGCGATGCGCGGCTGGCATCTGATACTGTTGCTCTCTCTCCTACTTGGCCAGACGCCTTCCGCTGTCTGGCGCGAGGCGTTCTCCGCGCCGCGCTGTGAGGTAGCGGTCTGTAAATGCCGCGACTGTGCTGGCGGTCCGAACTGTTGCTGTGCGCAGGCGAAGACGCCCCTGGAGCGGGCGGCGGCGCTCAGCCAGTGCGACCGCGCGGAACACCAACAACTCGCGCTCACCGCCATGCCGCGCGCTATTCTCAGCGCGGAACTGATTGTTCCTGCACCCCTTCTCGTCTTCTTACCCTACGCTCCTCTCTGTCTCTCGCCATTACCTCGCAGTATTGTTCCTCGCAGTCCTCCCCCGCGCTAATCCTTCAGACTGCTCGTAGCACGGACATTTCAGTCCGTGCGTGCCCCAACTCTGGTGCGATGACACTCCTGTCGTCGCTCAGTACCTGGCAAGGCTGTCCAATGCCTGCCGAAGGAAACGCTTCTCTTTTGTAGCGTCGGCGTTCTCGCCGACGAAACTGCGCAGTCTGAAGGAGGTAAGCAATGAAACGCAACGGCTTTACGCTGATTGAACTGCTGGTAGTCATCGCGATTATCGCCATCTTGGCGGCGATTCTGTTTCCTGTGTTCGCACAGGCGCGTGAGAAGGCGCGCCAGACACAGTGCCTATCGAACTGTCGCCAGATGGGGATTGCAGTGCAGATGTATACGCAGGACTACGATGAGATACTACCGACCGTGCGCATGATGGGCACGCCAGGGCGGAGCTGGATTGAGTTGGTGCAGCCCTATGTGAAGAATGAGTTGCTGCGCCGTTGTCCGTCGGACAGTAGCCCTGCGTGGAATGACCCTCAAAATCCGCGTCTGACCTCGTACGGCTTCAACGCCTATTTCGACCCGTACCACCCGCCTCACGGCAGCCCGACCCATCCCAGCCCTGTGCCGCTCGCTGTAATCCAGCGTCCTGCTGAGTGCATCTTTGCGGCGGAGCTGGCGGAGCGCAACAGCAAATACCCCCAGATGCTCATTCGTGGTGACCACTTTATGCCGATGTATTGGGGTACTCCGCCGCGTGTGGTGGACGCCATGATGAACGATCGTTTATGGGATGCCCAGCGCGGCATTCCCACGACGCTGGCGATTACTCGGCACAACGGCGGCGCGAACTATGTGTTCACGGACGGGCATGCCAAGTGGCATAAGTTCGAGCAGACTTGGCAACAGACGCCTGGTCAGCCTCCACGCCGCGACTGGTACGACCCGATGCGGACGGAGAACCTGTAATCTTGGCTATGGCGGGGGTCGCCTCGTGGGCTGCCCCCGCCAACGCGGTTTCTGGGAAGCTTTTTCCAAGGGGAGTTAGCCTTTCACCTGCTCTGCCAGCCGCTGCGCCTCCTGCACATCGACCCGCACGCCAGGTCCCATCGTGCTGGAGAGCGTGATTTTCTGCAGGTAGCGTCCCTTTGAGGAGGCGGGTTTCGCCTTCAGCAAGGCGTTGAGGGCGACCAGCATGTTCTCCAGCAGTTGGTCTTCGCTGTAGGAGGCTCGTCCGATGGGCATATGCACGATGCCTGCCTTATCGGCGCGATACTCCACGCGCGAGGCTTGTTTGATGTCTTCCACCACCTTCGCAGGGTTGGGCGAGACCGTGCCCGATTTCGGGTTCGGCATCCGCGCTTTCAACACGCCACCGATTCGGCTGATAATCGGCATCATATCTTGCCCCGCGACGATGATGTCGAAGTTCTTCCAGCCTTTCCAGCCTTTCTGGATCTGCTCGACGATGTCTTCCGCGCCGACCATATCCGCGCCGGCTGCGCGCGCCGCCTCTGCTTGCTCGCCTTTGGCGAACACCAGCACCTTCTGCTTTTTGCCCGTGCCGTGGGGGAGGTTCACCACACCGCGCACCATCTGGTCGCTTTTGCGGGGGTCGATGCCTAAGTTCACCGCCATCTCGACCGCCTCATCGAACTTAGCGGTGGCGGTCTGCTTCACCTTGCGGATTGCTTCTATCGGCGAATAGGTTTGCTGTCCGTTGCCGAGCGCCTTGACCGCTTCCAAGTAGCGATTGCTGTGGCGCTGTTTCTTGGCTATCTTGCGTCCTCTCATAGTTGCCTCCTGTGGTCATAGCGGGGCGGAAACACCCCTGCCACGAGCCGATATTATACCATGCGTTATTTGTCGGCGGGAACGCACCCTGTGGCTTGGACATTCTTGTCCAAGCAAATCTCGTCGGCGAGACGCCGACGCTACGCTCTGCGTGGCTTGGACACTCTTGTCCAAGCGTTGCACGTCGGCGGGGACACTTTGCAACTCCAAGCAAATCTCGTCGGCGAGGACACTTTGCAACGCCAGAGCGGGTGCGACGACATTCCTGTCGTCGCAGAACCACTCAGCATGCCACTCCAAGTGGCTTGGACATTCCTGTCCAAGCAGTTCTCGTCGGCGAGACGCCGACGCTACGAGCGTGGCTTGGACATTCTTGTCCAAGCATCCCTCTGTGGCTTGGACATTCTTGTCCAAGCGTTGCTCGTCGGCGAGGACGCCGACGCTACGAGCGTGGCTTGGACATTCTTGTCCAAGCGTTGCTCGTCGGCGGGGACGCCGACGCTACGCTCTGCGTGGCTTGGACATTCTTGTCCAAGCGTTGCTCGTCGGCGGGGACACCGACGCTAC
>CALAMM010000069.1 GCA_937925775.1 uncultured Fimbriimonadales bacterium | reverse complement strand
GCCGCGCTGGTCGCCGCCACCGAGAACATCGAAATCGATGTGGTGCCACTCGATGCCGCGACGCCCGACGCGGAAGTGCTGGTGCTGGAGACCCAAGCCCCCAGCGAGGTCAAAATCGGCGAGCCGTTCAACATGCGCGTGGTCATCGAGTCGCGCAAGCCTGCCGAGGGCACGATCCTCATCGACCGCGACGGCGAGCCTATCAAGCGCGTGCCCGTGAAACTCTCGCCCGGCAAGAATGTGGTGGTTGTGCCTGTGCGCACTGAACAGGAAGGGTTCCATCGGTACCGCGTGTCGTTAGAAGCCTCACCCGACGGCGACGCGCGGAACAATATCGGTAGGGCGTTCGTGCGGGTGCGCGGCAAGCCGCGCGTATTGCTGGCGGAAGGCGGCACGCCTGACCCCACCCGCGCCCTCGAAAAAGCCCTCCAAGCCAACAACCTCGAAGTCACGCGCGTGAACGCGAACACCTTCCCTGCCCGTGCCGAAGAACTGCAAAACTACGACGCCATCCTGTTCCACGATTTCCCCGCCGTCGCCCTCTCGCCCCAGATGATGCTCGCGCTTCAAAGCGCAGTGCGCGACACGGGCATCGGCTTCGCGATGATCGGCGGTGAGAACTCGTTCCTGCCTGGCGGCTACTACGAAACACCGATTGCCGAGATGTTGCCCGTAGACCTCGATGTGCGCCAACGCAAGGTGTTCCCGCCCGCGACGGTCGTGATTATCGTGGACATTTCAGGCAGTATGGCAGTTCCCGAAGACGGCATCCCCAAGATCCAGCTCGCCGCCAAAGCCGCTATCGAGACACTCAAGATGCTACGCCCTCGGGATCGGTTCGGCGTGATTGTCAGTGGCACGGGCGTTGACTGGCTCGCACCGATTCAGCAAGCAGAGAACCGCGAGGCGGTGATCGCCCAAATCTCGCAGATGTGCGCAGGGGGTGGGGGCATCTATGTGCGTCCCTCGTTGCTGTTTGCCGAGAATGCGCTTATGCCCATTCAGACCACCACGCGCCATGTAATCCTGCTTGCGGACGGCGACGACTGCGATGAGCAAGAGGGGTGTTTCGAAATTGCCGCGCGTATGCGGAATATGGGCATCACGATGTCGGTAGTCTCGCTGGGCAGAGGCAAGGATGTGGGCTTCCTGCAACAGTTGGCGCGTGTAGCGGGAGGCAATTTTTATTTGACGGAGCGGGCGCGCGACCTACCGCGTCTGTTTACTGCGGATGTCGCGCTGATGACCCGTTCTGCGATTGAGGAGGGCGCGTTCATCCCGAAAGTGAGCGCAGGCGAGGAAATCTTACAGGGCATCGACTGGCGCAGCACGCCTCCCCTGCTGGCGTATGACCTTGTCTCCGACCGCCCCCTCGCCCGCACTCTGATGCGCACTCACAAAGATGACCCTCTGCTGGCGGTGTGGCAATACGGGCTGGGGCAGTCGCTGGCGTTCACCTCCGACGCGAAGCCGAAGTGGGCGCAGCGCTGGGTCGGCTGGAGCGAGTTCGCGCCGTTCTGGACGCAGCTCACGCGCTCCATCCTGCGCAAAGGGGGCAAGCAGGACTACCAGACCACCGTGCGGTTGGAAGGGGGGCAAGCCGTCGTGGAAATGCAGGCGTTCACTCCACAAGGCGAGCCAATCAACTTCCTGCAGCCCGAAGTGCGCGTCGGCACGCCTGCAGGCGAAGGGCTGACAATCACTTTGCAACAGGAGGCGCCTGGGCGCTATGTGGGGCGTTTCCCCGCGCGCGGCGTCGGCGATTACACGCTCACCCTCGTCGAGCGCGACCCCGACGGAACCGTGCGCACCCACACCACAGGCTTCGCCATCCCATACCCCAGCGAGTACCGCTTCAGCCGAGCGAACCTCCCGCTGCTCACGCGCATCGCCGAGACCACTGGGGGCAAAGTGGAGCCGTCGCCCGCTGAGGCTTTTCGCCCCGTCGCGCAAGCAGGGCGTTCCGTACGCGACCTGTGGCGCAGTTTCCTATGGCTCGCACTGGCACTCATGCTGCTGGACATTACGGTGCGGCGTGTGGTCATCCCGCTGGCGGAGTGGGCAGAACTGCTGCGCCGCCTGGCAGAGAAGCTGCGGGGCAGTGGGAAGGTGCGTCGACCTGCCACGCAAACGCAGGCAACCGCGCGACTGCTGGGGGTCAAACAACGGGCAGGAACGCGACGCAGGGAAACAGATGGCATCACTCCCCCACCTGAATCGAAGCCGATCGCCACCTTCACGCCCACCGACGAGACACCCTCTGTAAGGATGCCCCCAGCCCATCAACCCGCCGAGACCACCAGCCGACTGCTGGAACTCAAGAAACAGCGGAAGCGGTAGCTTGGAGACGCGGCACGGCGACCGAGCCGCCGCGCCGCGAGGACGAATTATCGCTTGCCCTGAAGCGCCGCCTCGTACCGAGCGTTGACGACATTCCAGTCAATCGCCTGCAAGAACGCATCAATGTAGCGGGCGCGCGCCGTCTGAAAGTCCAAGTAGTAGGCGTGCTCGTATACATCCATCGCCAGAATCACCGTGTTGTGCCACACTGGGAAAGTGTTCTGCGCGTCGCCAATGTAGTTGAACAGAATGCCTTCGTCGTGATCGTAGGCAAGCCAGACCCAGCCGCGCCCGCCCATGCCCGTCGCCTTGAAGTCTTCCATCCAGCGTTCAAAGGAGCCGAACGCGCGGGTGAGCGCGTCGCGCAGGGCACTGCTCGGCTCCGAGCCGCCACCGCCGAGGTTCTCGAAGTAAAGCTCGTGGTTCTTCACGCCGCCAATCGCAAAGGTGTAGTCGACCTTCAACGAGCGGATGAGGCTGTAGGTCTGGTTGCCTTTGCTGAAGTCGTCCGAAGTGAGCTGCGCCAGTGCGCGGCGGATCTCGTTCGTCTTGTTCACATACCCCTGATAGAGCTTGTAGTGTTCCTCGTGAGTTTTTCGTGAGATGCCGAATCGCTCGGTTTCGAACACCTTCTCAGGCAGGGGCTTCGCCGTGTACTCAACCACCTGAATCTCAGCCATAGTGGATACCCTCCTGTTGGTTGGCGTAGCCAGCGCGTAGGGAGCCATCAGCGCTAAGGCGGTAGTGCCTACCGCCTGTTGCAGGAACTCCCGACGCGAAAGGCGTTGTGCGCTCATAGCATCAGGATTATACCCCCTCAGACACGCATTAGCGACGATCCAGCACTTCCCGCACTTTCTGAGCCAGCTGC
The DNA here is from genome assembly GCA_937925775.1 of uncultured Fimbriimonadales bacterium. GTDB lineage: Bacteria > Armatimonadota > Fimbriimonadia > Fimbriimonadales > GBS-DC > GBS-DC. The sequence goes on along the minus strand of CALAMM010000069.1, from coordinate 2,568 downwards.
GTCGGTGTGTAGGGCTTCGGCAGAAAGTGGATGCCTGCTTCCAGCACGCCGTGATGGGCAATCGTGTTCTCCGTGTAGCCCGACACATAAAGCACGCGCAGCTGCGGATAGAGGCGCAGTAGGTACTCTGCCAGCTCCCGTCCGCTCATCACAGGCATCACCACATCCGTCACCAGCAGGTGGATCGGCTCCCCATAGTTTTGAGCAATCTGCAAGGCTTCGGCAGGCGAGCTGGCAGACAGCACCGTGTAGCCGTACTGGCGCAGCGTCTCGGTAGCGACTTCCAGCACGCCCGGCTCGTCCTCGACGACCAAAATCGTTTCATTCCCACGCGGCACTTCCGTCGGCGACGGCGCTGCGACAACGGCAAGGTGCCGATCGTGAGCGCGGGGGAGATAAATCCTGAAAGTCGTCCCTTTGCCGACCTCACTATAGACCCAGATGTGACCGCCCAGCTGCTTGACGATACTGTGGACGATGGATAAGCCCATCCCAGTGCCCTGACCGCGCGGTTTGGTGGTGAAGAACGGCTCGAAGACACGCTCGCGCACATACGGCGGCATGCCCGCGCCCGTGTCGGTAACCGCCAACATCACATACTCGCCCGGAACCACTTCGTAGTGCGAGCGGGCATAGTCTGCGTCCAGAACAACATTTTTCGTTTCAACCGTGATCGTCCCACCTGTTTCGGGAATCGCGTCGCGGGCGTTGAGCAGAAGGTTCTGGAGCACCTGCACCATTTGCGAGGAATCCGCCTCCACCAGCCAGAGCGAATCGTCAAGATACGCCTGAACCTGAATGTAGGACGGCATCCATGTGTTTGCAAGTTCCAACACTTCATTCACGACCTGGTTCAGGTTGAGGAGTTGGAGCTGCATCGGCTGATTGCGGGCGAGCGCCATAAGCTGACGGGTAACGCCCGCGGCTTTTTCGATCGCGAGAACGGCGCTTTCGAGGAACTTCTGAGCTGGGCTATGCTCAGGAGTAGCGCCTTGTGCCAGTTCCACATAGCCCAGCACGGCGGTGAGCATGTTGTTGAAGTCGTGCGCCAGCCCGCTTGCCATCCGCCCGATACTCTCCATCTTCTGCGCTTGCGCTAACTGCTCACGGAGTTGCTGAGCCTCGCGCTCCGCTTGCTCGCGAAGCAGCTCATGCGCCACGCGCGTGGCGAAAACCTGAAACAGCTCCTGCAGCGAGCGAACCTCGGGCATCGGTTTCTCGTCTGCAATCCAGAAAATGCCGATTACCCGCCCGAACGAGTCGCGCAGCGGTGCGCCGAGATAGCTTTCCAGCCCCAGCTCCTGTAGCTCGCGGTCGTTGGGAAACAGTTGTCGCACATCGCGCGGATAGAAGCAGACACCGCTCATCACGACATTTTCGCAGGGTGTAGCCTGTAGCGCGTAGTTGAACGGCTCGCGCAGTTCGCCATGCGCCGCGTACACCACGCCCTCCACTCGCTCTGCGGCGACCAACCGCCCTATGTAGACATGCGCACTGCCCAGCGATTCCGAAGTCAGGCGCGACGCCTCACGAAGAAATTCAAGACCAGTACGCTGCGGGGGAATGGTCGCTACTCGGCTCCAAACTCGATGGGGCAGGTGCAACGCTGTCAAGTCGGCAAAACTCAGATGGAGCAACTTATAGTCGGGTAGGTCGTGAATTACCCCCTCAATAATCCGTTCTTCGCGGTCGGGGCGGCGCACGGTCAGCACGAACGGCGGTTTCGATCGGGCTTCGGTGAGGATTGCATCCGCCTGGTCGGGCGTCTCAACAAGCAGGTCGTACAGAGTGCGTTGGGTGAGTGTTTCGTGGGGGTAGCCCAGCGTGCGTGAAGCCGCATCCGTCGCGCGATAGATTTGCAAACTATCGGGCAACAGCAACAAGCTCGGCATGAAGGTCAGGTTGAACAACGGCGATTCGACCAGCTCACGCCGTTTTTGTTCCAAAGCTTCCTCACGACGCGCCATCGCACCTTACGGAAATAGTTTACCTGATATCGTCAAAGTTCGCGCCGACAAACTTGCGCTTGTACAAGAATGTCCAAGCCACATCGCGTAGCGTCGGCGTCCCGCCGACGAAGCATAAAACTCGTAGCGTCGGCGTCCCCGCCGACGAAGTAATAACTCGTAGCGTCGGCGTCCCCGCCGACGAACTATGCTTGGACAAGACTGTCCAAGCCACACAAGCACAGGTGCGACGCCTTTCTTGGCGTCGTAGGTTAGCGTCCCCACTGGCAAAGCGTGCTTGGACAAGAATGTCCAAGCCACACAGCACCCACGCCGACGAAACACGCTTGGACAAGAATGTCCAAGCCACGCTCTGGCTGCGCAACGCCAAGAACGGCGTCGCGCCTGAACGCGCCAACGCAATCCTGAAAACAACCAATCACCCTGTATCGAGGTATAATCCACTCGCTGCGGTTCGGGAGACGAGCGATGGCGTCGAAACTGACTGCGATCGTAATGGCGGCGGGCAAAGGAACCCGCATGAAATCGGAACACCCCAAAGCGATTACCCCGCTTCTGGGACAGCCCCTCACAAGCTATGTGCTACGCGCCTTAGAACAGA